>RECT01000114.1 GCA_007693875.1 Spirulina sp. DLM2.Bin59 | reverse complement strand
TGGCCACTGGGTTAGCCCGTTGGTGGGCGACGGTGGATCTCCTCTGGGTGTTGCCGGTGTTGGCAGCTTTGGCGGCGGGCCAGGTGTGGGGGATGGAGCGATCGCTCCACCCCATTGAAGACCCTAGGGATCAATCGACAACGGAGGGGCCCCGTCTCACTTGGGCCGGCGTGCGAGCCTATCCAATTATGCTGTTTCTCGCCGCCAGTACATTCCTCTTCATCCTGCTGTACTGCATGGCGGAGTACCTCTACTTTGCGGTGTATCTGGATTACTTTAGCGTTGGCACAGCCTCCACCCATCGCGACACACTCACCCAGTTCCTCGGCAAGGTGCGGATGGTTAACAATATCATCCCCTTTGTGGTGCTCTACCTAGTGACGCGGCCACTGTTGAACCATTGGGGAGTGGGGGTGATGAATTTGCTCTATCCCCTCTTGACGCTGGGGGCTTTTGCCGGGTTATCCCATCAATTGACGCTGCCCTGGGCCCTGTGGGCCAATGTTAATAACGATGGGTTAGATGATAGCCTCAATCAACCGATCCATAGCCTCAATTACAATGCCGTTCCCTATGGTTGGGTGGGGCAGGTGCGGGCCATTAGTAATGGTTTGGCCTATGCCCTAGGATTGGCGGCGGCGGGGCTGCTTTTAATGGCAGCCCAATGGGGACTCACACCGCACCAGATCGCCTGTGGCGGGGTGGTGTTGAGTGGTATTTTTGTCCTGATTCGCTATGGCATGGGCCGCAGCTATGTGCGATCGCTCCTGCAAATGTTGCGCACCGGCAGGGTGCAATGGGAGGAAGTGGGGGCAGGGATGGGCCGCCTCCCCAAACAATACAGTGGTGAAATTGATGAACTCCTCACCAGTGGCGATCGCTCCGCTCAAATCCTCGGCCTGGCCCTCGCCACCCGCCTGCATAATCCCCAGGATTGTTTCCCAGAACTGGAACCCCTGCTGGCCACTACGGATCCCGTCCTGCGGCGCAACTTAATCCGCTTTCTCTCCCAAAACCCCCACCCCACCCTCAATAGCTATCTCTACCGCCATTTAGACAGCGATACCGGAGCGGTGCGACCCGCATACCTATCGCTGATCCTCGAAGCCCTCTTGGCCCGCCGTTCTCCCCTCAGCGAAGCCCAACTCACCCGGCTCTTCGCCTACCCCGACACTACCGTACAGGCCCTCACCTGCGTTGCGGCTGCCGCCCAAGGTAATTCCCACCTCACCTCCCAATGTCAGCGCATTTGGCAACTGCCCCTCAGTGATCCGGAGCGGCTGACGGTGATTGGCGCCATTCGTCTCAACCGAAATCCCCGCTTGATTCCAATTGTGCAGCAGTTAGTAGCGGAGGGGTCGGTGGATGTGGTGCGGGCGGGGTTGGAAACCTTAGCCCGGTTGGCCCGGCCCGGGGAAACGGCCCTAGTGGCGTTAGTGGAGCAAGAGTTGACGACGTTTGATCCCTTAGTGCGGGCCATCGCCCTCCAGTTGGTGGGGGTCTTGCAACACCCGCGCCTGCTCTTGGATGTGGCGGTGGGGCTGGAGCATGAATCCCTAGCGGTACGGCTCTGGGCAGCCCAAGCCCTGGGGAACTATGGCAATAAAAGCCTGCGGGTGACGAAGGTGTATTTAGCCTCGCGGCGGTTTGAGGTGGTGGAAGCGGCGATCGCCGCCATCGGCCGGATCAATACCCGCCAAGCCAGTGATGCCCTCTACGAATTCCTCCGCCCTGATTACCAACGGGCCGCCCAAATCCAGCAATGGCTGTTGCAACTCCCTGATGATCAACCGATTTGGCGGGTGGTGCAGATCCTGTTAGCCGATGCCCAAGAGCGGATCATTGCCCGGGTTTTTGCCGTGTTGCGAGCGTTGGATCGGGAAGGGTTGCTCCACCGTTTGGAAAAAGCCATCCATGGGGGGGATGGTGATGGGAGCGGCCACCCAGCGGCGATCGCCAACCGCCGCCGTCGGGCCAATGCGATCGAAACCCTAGCCGCAGGCCCCCTACGGCGGTTCATTGTGCCGATCATGACGCTCTTGGAAACAGAAGATCGCCTCAGCCCCGCCCCCAATGCCAATCTCCTCACCAAACGAGGGCCCTTAGTCCAGGCCCTGTTAGATTCCGATGATCGCTGGTTACGGGTAGCAGGAATTTTTGTCTGCTCCCAACAGGAACAGCCCCTGCCGGAGACCTTAGTCAATGATCCCAACCCCCTCGTTCAACGGTTGGCCGTTGCCCTCCGAGATGGCCAACAAACCACAGTCCCTGATCAAGATTGGTTTTTAAAACAACTGCTATTTCTTAAATCCCAATCTTGGCTCAAATCCCTCTCTTTAGATGAATTGGAAACGATTAACTGGGCCTTTAATCAACGGGATTTCCGAGCCGGGGAGGTGATTTGTGGGCCGCGGGGAGATGACGAGGTCGGCGTAGACCCGCGCCGCCAAGAGCTTTACCTGATCTACGATGGCGATGTGCTGCTGGCCTCCCATGGGGTGATCTTGACGGCGGGGGAAGGGTTCGGTGTGATGCACCTGTGGGAGGATACGGCTATGCAGTTTAAGGCCATTGCCCATAGTGAATGCAGTTTACTTTGCCTCTCCCGAGCCCGCTTTAATCGTTTGGTGGATCGCTGTCCTCGGCTCTTGGGCTGTATTGCCCAAGTGGCGGATATCACGGAATTGATTTAACCCCTCAAGGTTTAAAGGTTTGAGGATTGGCGCTGTCGCCACCGCCACAGCTCCCCCACCCACAACACCAGGGAGGTACTGCTGAGGATCAGTAACCAATCCTTAATACTGAGGGGTACGGTGCGAAAAATATCCCCCCCCCACTGGATAATCAAGACCTGCCCTAGGAAAATCGTCAGGGCAATGAAGACAAAACCTTGATTCGATAACAACCCCGTAAAGGCGGATTGGGCGATGCCCAAACAACGGGCATTGAACAAATTCCAGAATTGTAAAAACACGAACACGGCAAAAAACACCGAGAGTTCATAGGGGCTGATGCCGTCCCGGTCTAAATACAACAAAAATCCCACTAGGAACACCAAAAAAGCTAACCCCATGCCGACAATATTACGCACCATCGTCGGGGTAATAATAAAGGCCGTTGGTGAACGGGGATCTTCCTTGAGCACATCCTCCGAGGGGGGTTCCGTGGCGAGGGCTAGGGCAGCAAAGGTATCCATGATCAGGTTGACCCAGAGCATTTGTGTCACCGTTAGGGGCAGGGAAACGCCGATGAATGGCCCCAAGAGGGCAATGCCCAAGGCAACGACGTTGATGGTGAGTTGAAAGAGGATGAACCGTTGGATGTTTTTATAGAGCGATCGCCCCCAAACAATGGCATTGATAATACTTTGAAAGGAATCATCCAGGAGGATGATATCGCTGGCTTCCTTGGCGATCGCCGTCCCACTGCCCATGGCTAGGCCCACCTTCGCCTGCTTCAATGCCCCCGCATCGTTGGTACCATCGCCAGTCACCCCCACCACGGCCCCCGCTTCCTGCAACAGCCGCACCAACCGGAGTTTATCCAGCGGCACAGCCCGGGCCAACACCTTGAGGCTTTGCACCGCTTTGCGGGCCTCCCCATCGGGGAGATCCCGGAAGGCTTTGCCGGTCATCAAGGCATAGGGATCCGTTTCATCCCCCTGCCAGAGACCAATTTGGCGGGCAATTTCCTGGGCTGTTTCGGGGCAATCCCCAGTGATAATCTTGACCTGAATCCCCGCAGCTAAACAGATGCGGATTGCAGCGGGGACTTCTTTCCGGAGGGGGTCGGCGATCGCCACAAACCCCAACCAAGTCAGTGCATCGGGCATTTCGTGACTATCTGCCTCGGGGAGGATCAAATTATCCGACAATTCCTTATAGGCAAAACCCAGCGTCCGCATCCCCCGCGCTTGATACTCGTACAACAGATCTAAAATGCGCTGCTTATTATTGAGGGGAAACCGGCCGTATTCCGTCAAAATATGGGAACACTTGGCGAGTAAAACCTCCGGCGCACCCTTGAGGTGCATCACCTCCCGTTTCAAGGCCGCCGAATGGCCCAGGGTCGCCATATACTTCGTTTGGGTGGAAAAGGAGAGACGAAACTTAATTTCCAAACCCCGCCGCAGGTTGAAATAGTCCATATGCTGGTGATGGAGCCAGAGCAATAAGGCCCCTTCCGTGGCATTGCCAATCACCACGGGGGGTTTATCCGGCTCCTCATCCAGGTCAGCGGTGCTGTTGCCCGCCATCGCTTCCCCAATTAACTGGGTGGCGAGATCAAGATCTGCCACCTTACGGCTGTGCAAACTGGGAAAATTGACCTCATGCACCCGCATTTGGTTCTGGGTCAACGTCCCGGTTTTATCGGAGCAAATCACCGTCGCGGCCCCAATGGTTTCGCAGGCGTGCATCCGCCGCACCAGGTTATTATTCTGGGCCATGCGCTTCATGCTGTAGGCCAGGGAGAGGGTGACGCTCATGGGCAACCCTTCCGGCACCGCCACCACAATAATCGTCACCGCCACCATGAAATACCCCAGGAGGGTTTGGCCCACCAGGGTAGGCAACCATACCCCCGTACTGGGGGGCAAAATCCCTAACCCCCAACCCACACCAATACCTAAGCCGAGGGTGCAGAGGCCACCAACAATGGCTTTCAGCCAACTTTGCCATTCTCCCCCATCGAGCCAGGCGGGGGTTTCTAAATCATCCTGAATGAGTTTTAACCCGTCATACACCACCGGCAGCCACACGGGAATTAAGGCAACAGCGACGGTGAGGATGACGATCGCCAGGAAATAGGTTTGGGGCCCATCTAACTGAATTTCTTGGGTGAGCCAACCCCGGAGGAACAGGGCAACAAAGATGGCTACGGCAAACGTTAGGCCCACCACGCCGATTAATTCACTGAGCCGTTCCAATTGCTGATTCAGGGGGGTTTGATCCCCCGGTTCAACGGTGGCCATGGCGGTGGCCAGTTTACCGATTTCTGTCTGATCCCCCACGGCCGTCACCCGATAGAGGCCATTGCCCTGATCCACAATGGTGCTGCGGTAAAGGCAATGGGCAGGATAGGTCTCCTCCATGGGGGACTGATTCAACAGTTCAGCGGCGCTGAATTTTTGGACGGATTCACATTCGCCGGTCAGTTTCGATTGATCGATTAAGAGGGAAACCGCTTCAATCACCTCCCCATCGGCGGGAATCTCCTCCCCCTGCTCCACATAAATCCAATCCCCCACCACGACATCTTTCCGGGCAATGGTGGTGGGGTGGCCATCGCGGATCACCCGGACGCGGACGGCATCAACGTACTGGTTGAGGATATTAAAAGCTTGGTTGGCGCGGTATTCGTTGAGGAAGGCGAGGATTGTGGCTAAGAGGATGGCGATTAAAATCCCCACCCCTTCGATAAATTGACCGTCAATGGTGCCGATGGCGATCGCAATCACAGCGGCAATAATTAAAATCCGGATCACCGGATCTTCAAACTTCGCCAGGAAGAGTAACCACCAAGGTTCACGGCGAGGGGGGGTGAGGAGATTGCTGCCGTGGGTTTCCCGGCTGCGGTCTACTTCAGCGGTAGTTAACCCTTTAGGGGGTGAGAGGGGTGATCGCGTCTCGGTCATTATCGTTGCAATCCAGAGGAGTGTTGCTCTTTATTTTAGAGCACTCGTCACCCTGGTTTTCCGAGGGAGGGGGGAGTGGGAAGTGGGAAGTAGGGAGTGGGAAGTGAGGGGTTCTAGAAAATTCGGATGCACTGTAGGGGCGAAAAATTTTTCGCCCCTACATGAACTGCACTCTCTCCTCTTTCCCGCTAAACCGTCTGCGGCTGACCTTGGGGTTGGAATTGGAAGAGGGAATAAACGACGTTGCGGCGAATATCCACCATGGTTTCGAGGAACATCTCATAACCCTCCTGTTTGTATTCAATCAGGGGGTCTTTTTGACCATAGCCCCGCAGGCCGATGGCTTCCCGTAGGGCATCCATGGCCTGTAAATGTTCCCGCCAGAGGGTATCGATTTGTTGGAGGATAAAGAACCGTTCCGCTTGGCGCATTAACCCCGGTTGGATCTTATCAATTTGGTTTTCTTTGAGATCGTAGGCTTTGCGCACCTCTTCGTAGAGGAAGGTTTTAATTTCCCCGATGGTCATATCTTCTAGGTGTTTCGGTTGCAAATCTTCCAGGAGATAGACAAACTCCTTTGTTTTGCCGATCAACTCCGCTAATTTCCATTCTTCCGGGGGCAGTTCTGGGTTGGTATAGGCATCGGTAATATCATCCATGGTGCGTTCCGCATAGCCGATAACCTGCTCCTTGAGGTCGAAGCCCTCCAGCACCCGCCGCCGCTCGGCATAGATGGCGCGGCGTTGGTTGTTCATCACCTCATCGTATTCAAACACCTGTTTCCGGGTGTCATAGTAGAAGGTTTCTACCTTTTTCTGCGCCCCTTCTAGGGAGCGGGTCAGCATCCCCGATTCGATGGGCATATCTTCTTCAACTCGGAAGGCATTCATTAACCCCGCAACGCGATCGCCCCCGAAAATTCGCAGTAAATTATCCTGCAAACTGAGGAAAAATTTTGTCGAACCGGGATCCCCTTGACGGCCGGCCCGCCCCCGTAACTGGTTATCAATACGGCGGGATTCATGGCGTTCTGTACCGATGACATGTAACCCCCCGGATTGGATCACCTGATCATGTTCTTGACCGGTAAAAGCCTCATATTCTTTGCGGATCTTGTTGTAAACTTCCCGCAATTTTTGCAGCACCGGGTCATCAACGGGGGCATTTTCAGCGGCGATCGCAATTTTCTCCTCCGCTTCCAATTCCGGCAAACTCTGCTCCCCATACTGCTGCACCGCAAAGGCCACCGTATCCTTGAGCAGCGTTATCGTTGCCTCCGAAAGGTCGGTGGGGAAAATATCCGAGGAAGCTTTCCAGGTTTTCACCTTCTTCTCTTCCCCCCCAAACCCCTGGGGAGCCTTACGGGGGGCCTTCGCCGCCCCCACGGTCATCATCAACTGCTTATTATCCTCCGGCATCACAATCCGGGGCATCAAGTATTCCCGCACCTTCAGCCGCGCCATATAGTCGGAGTTCCCCCCCAGGATGATATCTGTACCACGCCCTGCCATGTTGGTGGCGATCGTCACCGCCCCCTTCCGCCCCGCTTGGGCGACAATTTCCGATTCCCGCTCCACATTCTCCGGTCGGGCATTGAGCAGGTTATGGGGAATATTGGCCTTTTGCAGGAGTCGAGCCAACACCTCAGATTTTTCAACGCTCGTCGTCCCCACTAACACCGGCCGCCCTGCTTCGTGCATCTCTTGGCATTCCTTGGCCACGGCGATCCACTTCGCCTCTTCGGTTTTATAGACCACATCCGCTAAATCCTGGCGACGGGTGGGCAAGTTGGTGGGGATAATCGTCACCTGAAGGTTATAGATTTTCTCAAACTCGGCTTCTTCGGTTTTCGCCGTCCCCGTCATCCCCGCCAACTTGGGATAAAGGAGGAAAAAGTTTTGATAGGTAATCGTCGCCAGGGTTTGGGTTTCGTTTTGAATCTCTACCCCTTCCTTAGCCTCGATCGCCTGATGCAAGCCATCACTCCAGCGGCGACCCTTCAGCACCCGGCCCGTAAATTCATCGACGATCACCACCTCATTATCGCGAACAATGTAGTTTACGTCTTTGGTAAACAGTTCCTTGGCCTTGATGGCGTTGAAAATATAGTGGGCCCAAGGGTCTTCGGGATCATAAAGGTCAGTAACCCCTAGCAATTCCTCGGCCTTGGCAAACCCCTCATCATTGAGCAGCACATTGCGGGCCTTTTCATCCACCTCATATTCCCCTGTACCATCTTCATCATTTTGGGGATGGAGGTTAGTGGCAATGGCCGCCGCCTGGACGTATTTTTCCGTGGGCCGCTCGATCTGGCCGGAGATGATCAAGGGGGTGCGGGCCTCGTCGATCAAGACCGAATCCACCTCGTCAATGACGCAATAGTTAAAGGGCCGCTGTACTACATCCTCAATGGAGGTGGCCATGTTATCCCGGAGATAATCAAAGCCCAGTTCGCTGTTGGTGGCGTAGGTAATGTCGCAGGCGTAGTTTTTGCGGCGTTCGGCGGGGGTCATCCCTGCTTGAATCAGGCCCACGGTTAACCCTAAAAAGCGATGCACCTGCCCCATCCATTCCGCATCGCGGCGGGCCAGGTAGTCATTCACCGTCACCACATGAACGCCATGGCCACTGAGGGCATTGAGGTAAGCGGGGAGCGTTGCCACCAGGGTCTTGCCTTCCCCGGTGCGCATTTCGGCAATCTGGCCATCGTGGAGCACCATCCCGCCGATCATCTGCACATCAAAATGGCGCATCCCCAATACCCGCAGGGCCGCCTCTCTGACGACTGCATAGGCTTCCGGGAGGATGTCATCGAGGATGTCCGCCCGTTCGCCATCGGTGCGGGCCTTGGCTAGTTGGGCCTTGAATTCCAAGGTTTTGCCGCGCAGTTCATCATCGGAAAGGACTTGAATATCTTCTTCGACGGCGTTGATATCAGCGACAAAGGGCTGATATCGCTTGACTTTGCGGGTGTTGGGATCGCCAAATAGATTTTTAAACATAGGGTGTTAAAGACAAGACCAATGAAGATGTTGAGCAACAATGAACCGAGACGGCCTAGTTAACCATGTTATCATCACAAGCTTTGGTACAGGGCAACTGAAAGGGGGGATGATAGAGTTGGCAACAGCGCGGCTCAAGGCTCATGATGCGGATTGATACGACGGCGATTATTGAGGGATATTCCCAGGGGTATTTCCTGATGGCGGATGATCAGGGGGATTTGGGGTGGTACACCAGCCAACAGCGGGCGTTAATCCCCCTTGATCATCGTTTTCGGTTCCCGAAATCCCTACGGCGATCGCTCAACCAAGGGCGGTTTACGGTGGCGATTAACCGGGATTTTGCGGCGGTGTGCCGAGGCTGTGCCGATCGCGATACCACCTGGATCTCCCCGGAACTGCAAAAAATCTACTACCAACTCCATCGGGATGGTTGGGCCCACAGTTTTGAAACCTGGCAGGGGGATGAGTTGGCGGGGGGAATTTTGGGGTTGGCGATTCGGGGGGCGTTTATCGGGGAATCGATGTTTTTCCGCATTCCGGAAGGCTCGAAGGTGGCGATGGTGAAATTGGTGGAGCATTTGCGATCGCGCCAGTTCACGCTGTTCGATGCCCAACTGCAAAACCCCCATTTACAACGGTTCGGGGCCTATATTGTGGGCGATCGCACCTATCAAACGTTGTTGAATACGGCTTTGGCGCAGTCTTGTCAGTTTGTGGGGGGGTAGGGAATGGGGAACGGGGAATGGGGAATGGGCGGCAGAGCCGCCTAATTTCCGTGCCACGGCGGAGCCATGGCACGAGATGGGGAATCAGATCCTGTAGGGGCGAAAAATTTTTCGCCCTCTACGCCTCATCAATGCCTACAACTTTCCCCTTCCCACTTCCCACTTCCTACTCCTCCGGCTCGACTCCTAAGGCTCGCAACTGGGCCGCTAACCGTTCGGCCCGTTGCCGCTCCGTTTGTAATTGGGCTTCGGCTGTGTCGGCTCGTTCCCGTTCAGCTTCGGCCTCGGCCTGGGCGGCTTGGCGGGCGGTGCCGAGTTCGATGGTGGTGAGGAAGCGTTCCCCGTCAGGGCTATAGAGGGTGAGGGCTTCCGGGGTGAACTCGAAACGGATGCCCAGGCGGGGGCTAGTCCAGTTTTCCACGGCTTCGATCGCCGTTAATGTGCCATCAATGCGTTGGAGGCCGGCCAGATCGTGACCGTCGGGATCGTAGATATAGTATTCTTCGACCCCGTGGCGATCGTAGAACTGTTGTTTTTTGAGCATTTCCTGGAGCGTATTGCCAGGGGAGAGGATTTCAAACACCACTTGGGGGGGGATATTGTCCTCCTCCCATTGTTTGTAAGAACCTCTGTCCCCTTTGGGCCGGCCAAAGACCACCAACACATCGGGGGCAACGCGGATCTTGGGATTGCCTTCGGTGGGATACCAAAGCAAATCCCCCGCGATAAACACCTGGGGATCATCGGCAAAGATCCATTCCAGATTCTCTTTAATTAAAACAATCCATTGGAATTGGCGGGTGTTATCTGCCATGGGCTGGCCATCGCTATCGGGGTAAAGGAGGGGGCGATCGACGGAGAGGGTCATGGTCTTTGGTGTGTTGATGGTCAATTCATCTTTACTATCAATACATTATCACTACTGTTTGACAAAAGAAACCGGCTCAACGGCATCATCAGTAGTTTTGTTGTCCGTCAAGAGTTGAACAATGGAAGCCTTTTCCAGTAATCCCAGGGCTACCCCGGCCTCATCCACCACCACTAAGGCCGGTTGGGGATTTTCTTCTAGCTGTTTCACCACCTTGAGCAGGGAGGTACTGGCTAACACCGTGGCCGGCAGGTTATCGGTTTGCACCAGATCCCCTACGGGAGTTTCTGTCCAGTCGGAGGTGGGAATGGCTTTCAATGCGTCGGTGGCTAAGGTTCCCCAGAGTTTGCCCTCGGCATCGGTAATCACAAACTGTTTCCATTGGGGTTGACCGATGACGTAGTTGTTGACGAACTCCCGCAGGTTCATCGTGGCGGGGGCGATGGGGCTGTGGGGGATGATGGCATCCTGGGCGGTGTAGTGGTCGAGCTTATCCTGCACTTGAGCAGATTGGGCAGACATCCCGGCATTTTGCAACAGGAAGAGGCCGATAAACGCCGTCCAGAGACTCCCCACTTGGCTAATGCCCAAAACCGCCAGAACCCCTAAACCCACAGCTAACCAACCAAAGGCTTGGCCAACGCGGCTGGCATAGAGGAGGCCTGTATTGGGGTTGCCGGTGATTTTCCAGATAATGGCCCGCAGGATGTTGCCGCCATCAAGGGGCATACCGGGGATGAGGTTAAACAGAGCTAAGACGAGGTTAATCGTGGCGAGGGGTGCTAAAACCAACAACACCGGCAGGGGCAGGGGGAGACCCGCACCCCCGAGGATGGTGAATAGAATAAACAGGGCAATGCTCACTAGGGGGCCGGCAATGGCGATCGCCAAGGACTGCCAAGGGGTTTCCGCGTCCTTTTCCAACATGGCCAATCCCCCGAAAATAAACAGGGTGATGGATTTCACCTCAATGCCCTGGGACATGGCCACTAAGCTATGACCCAACTCATGGGCTAACACGGAGGCGAAGAGAAGAAGGGTGGTGAGTAACCCCAAGAGGGTGGCTCCAAAGCCAGTGATGCCTGGCACATTGCTAAAGCCGCCGCCAAAGGAATAGGTTCCCAACAGAAGAATTAAGAACCAGGAGGGATTGATAAAAAAGGGAATGCCAAATAATTGGCCGACGCGGATATTACCGTTCATGATGCTTGCGTTGGTGAGTAATCTGCTCTCGTTTTATTGTATCGGGGCCTTGGAAAGGGGCGATCGCCCCCTAGGGGGAGTTTTCCGCACTTTCCTTCCGTCGCATTTCCCCACAGATTGGCGATAATGGAGCCAAGCGTTCAACCCGTGGCGATGATGGCACCCACCACCTACCAAGCTGACGATGTGCAGCAAATCCTTCAGTTGGCCCTAGCCCGCCAAGATGATGATGGCGAGTTTACCCGCGAGCAACTCCTGGAAATTGCCGAAGAGTTAAATATTTCCCCCGATTGTCTCGCCGCTGCCGAAACCGCTTGGCTCACCCAAAAACAGCAGCAAAACCAACAGGCAGAATTTGATCTTTATCGGCGCGATCGCTTTCGTCACCGTGCGGTGAGAATGACGATTATCATTGGGCTATTGGCGGGGCTGGATCTGATGGCGGGGGATGGTTTGGGCTGGTCGCGCTATTGCCTGCTCATGGGGGGAACGGTGATCCTCTGGCGGGCTTGGCAAACCTTTCAACCCAAGGGAGCGGCCTATTTTCGGGAATTGGAGCGGTGGGAGCAACGCCGCCAGTTGAAAACGACGGTGCAGAATCTTTGGCAATCCCTACAAAAGCGGTTACACCGATAGGATGGAGGAGTTGAGTTGTTTTCAATACAACCGGTTTCATGGCCTTAGTTTTGCTCGATGGCGAGGGCGACCTCAATCGCCCGACCACCCTCACTCTCACCATTGAGATTGAGGGACAGGGCCATGTGGCAACGGCCCGAGGCCTATTGCCTCCCCAGCCGGCATTAGTGGAACAGGATGCCCAATGGCGATCGCTCTACCGCAACTATCAAGACCATTACGCCCAAGGGTCTGAACCGAGCCCGGAACTCCTGGGGCAATGTCATCAAGCCCTGCAACGGTTGACGACAACCTTTAATAATTGGCTCCAGAGCAAATCCTGTCGAGAGTTTTACAGCCAATGGACGAGGATACTGAAGGACAGCGATCGCATTTTGATCATTTTGCGATTGGCGACCCCTCAGTTACAGCAATTACCCTGGCAGCGGTGGGATTGGTTGCAACGGTATCCCCAGGCGGCGATCGCCCATTTTTCCCCCCACCATCTTTTCAAACCAGGACGCAACCGAGAGCAGGATTCCCCCAGGGATCATCTCCGCCTCTTGACTGTCTTTTTTGCAGATCTACCAGGCCACACCTCGCCCCTGCCCCATGTGGAAACTCGTTTTTTGCAGGGGCCGACCCCCGGCCAGCTTGAACAAGCGCTTTGGGATGCCCAAGGCTGGGATCTGCTCTATTTTGCCAGTCCCCATTTTCCCCCCTACGATCTCAGCCATGGCTTAAAAAAAGCCGTGAAGCAGGGGCTACGGCTGGCAATTTTGAATAGTGAACAGGAAATCGGCTTAATGCAACGGTTCAAAGCTTTAGCATTGCCCTACCTGATCACGACGGTGGAGCCGATGCCGGAACCCTTAGCCCAAGGTTTTTTGCGGGTCTTGCTCCATCATCTCCACCAGGGCCATCCCCCGGCCTTGGCCCTGCGGCGGGCCGTGGAGCAGTTGCCCCAACTTGAGCCAAACTACCCCGGCCAAGGGCCAATCCTCT
>RECT01000276.1 GCA_007693875.1 Spirulina sp. DLM2.Bin59 | reverse complement strand
CCTACTTCCCCCAACCCGGCAACCATTTGCGCAACTTCGCCCCCATCCCGTGGGCCTCCGGGGCGAGCACCCGCTTCATGCCATAGCGGAGGAGGAAAGGCAGAACCAAACTCAATAGGGCTTGGGATAGCCATTTGCCCGTGATGAGGAGGAGAGAGGCGATCGCCACCTCCTGCACCAACAGCCAACCCCCCTGCAAAAGTTCCACCCCCTGCGAGACCCCATAGCCCACCGTTAACAAACTTGAAAACCCCCAAGCCGTGCGATTGAGCCACACCTTCCCCTCCAAGGTGAGCCGCCCTAAAAGTTGGTGAATGAGCCAATAATGGGCAGCGGAAAGATTGAGAGCCAAGGCAGGATAATCTAAACAATCCGCACAGACTTGATGAATAATATCCCCATCCAAACTGATCAGCGTTTTCAGCAGGGGCTTTTCCCCAGCCGTAAGGGGATAAATCGTCATAAAACTCACCGCTGATTGCAAACATCCCCGATGATCCACCAGGGCATAACGCCAAAATTCCACCAAAAACCGCCAGGGAATATGTAAATTTTGCCCCCGTTGTTGAGCCAGCGTAATCCGGCCCAAAGTTGTTGAATTAAGATGAAACGTCACCCCATGACAGATTAATTGATCATCGGCGGTGCGTTCCTTCACCATTCGCACCACAGCATCTAATGCAATATCATGACCATAGGCCCGTTGCCGCCGTTTTAACCGTAGCTCCATCGGCAACGCTGCCCCTTTGCCCCCTATCATTAGCGTTTGCTAGATCCCGATAAAACATTCCCCAATTGTGCAAAGGTTTTCTGGGCTAAATCCAGGATAAAGCCCAATAACTCCCGCCATTGTCGCTCCCCAGAAGTCACACTTTCTTTGTGAATTTGCAACAGTAGCTCGCGGTGGGGATGACTCAGCAAATCTTCGTTATAGCGGTTGATAATATCCCCATCCAGTTGAATCACAGTTTGAGCATAAATTACATCGGTTTTAATTTCCTGATCCACAGCCTCAGCCTGGGCTGCCGGCGGTAGCAGATCCATCCGATTTAAAATCCGATTGCGATTGTCTAACGCCGCTTTCAATTCCGCCACTTTACGGAGTGTCCGGCTAAATTTAGAATTATGCAAAAGATCCTGCACCTTCTGCATTTCCACAGTGTTGTGGGGGATTAGCGGATTAGGTAGGTGGGAATGGGCGATATCCATTAGGGCGTTGGGATCACTGAGAATCAGTAACTGATCCTGTTGTTGGGCTATGTTGGGATCAAACAGTTCCGATTCCGGATTACACACCAACAGCAAATATTCCACTTCTAAATCTCGTCGCAAAGACATATAGCGATGATGCAATGATTCATGGATGTTGCCCCGGGCTGTCCAATGGGTATTAATACTGTAGAGGGACAAATAGGCATCCCAGGGCATAAATTTATCCCCGGTAATTTGTTTAACCACCATGGTATTCACTTCCAGGGCGGTGATATCAATAATCACCTCCCCCAGGGAGCGGGCAAAATCCCCCATTAACTGCTCACCTCGCTCGGCAAAGGTTCTACGGGGAGCCGCCGGGGTGGGGTTGGGGGTGATGGGCGCAGCAGTACCCCGTCGCCGGGGGGGTTTGGCTTTGGTCATCGGAGGTTAGTAGGCGGGGGGTTGCTGAGAGGGGAGGGCGGCGTTGGCGCGATTGGCCTTGGGCAATCGCTCGACGGTGCGGGCCAAGAGGACAAACATTTGCTGTAGACTTTCCAGATTTTGTTTAATGATGTCCCGGCCCTCTTGCACCTGTTGGAGGTGAAAATCTCGCAGTTCGGTATAGGGGCCGCTGCCAATGAACTGGCTCCCCACTTCGTTATCAATATCCCCATCCACGAGGTTGATCCGGGTGCGCATCCGCGATCCCGGTGCGGGTTGGCCCATGGTTCCATAGCCTGATTCATCGTCACTGGAAACCCAGGTGGTGATTTCTAGTTCGATCGCCTCCCCTAATGCCAAGGTCAAAGCTTCCACCACTTTGCCCTCTTTAAGATATTTCCGAAATTCATCACTGGCGGCCATGGTTTTTTCCCTGTTGGATGCAACTGCACGCTAGCAATATAGCACGGGTTTTTTCAGGCTAGTTTTAAGGTTTCTTAACAGCCATTCTGTAGGGGCGAAAAATCTTTGTGCCTCCGGCAGGCTTACGCCAACGCCCCCAAACCCGCCATTCTATCGGGGCGAAAAGTCTTGCGCCCCCAAACCCGCCAGGGCTAACAAGCGGGGGGCAATGGTTTCCCCAATGGGCATCACCGAAAGGCGATTGCCCTTGCGCACCAGGGGTAATTCCTCCGGGGTGAATTCAGCCTTGAGGGTGGCGAGGGGAATGAGGGGGAATTGTTGCTCAAAGGCTAGTTCGACGGTGTACCAGCGGGGACGGTCGGGGGTGGCTTTGGGGTCGTAGTATTTGCTTTGGGGATCGAATTGGGTGGGGTCGATGAGGTTAGTTTGGCTCACCCGGGCTAACCCCACGAGGCCGGGGGGTTTGGCGTTGGAATGGTAGAAGAAGAGGCGATCGCCCCCCTGCATCGCTCGTAAATAATTGCGGGCTTGTTGACACTCCCCGCGCTGAAGCGACGGGGATTCTTGGTTCATCGACCAGACTTA
>RECT01000191.1 GCA_007693875.1 Spirulina sp. DLM2.Bin59 | reverse complement strand
GGGCGCGGGGGGCGGGGCGATAGTTGAGGCCCTGGAGGAGGAGGCTGATCAGGATGCCCGTCCCGAGGGCAAACAGGAGCCAGATCCCCAAGGGGAAGGGGATAGTGACATTGCCGAAGAAGATCAGCGACAGCATGGGCGACCAATTTTGGACAATGGCGATCGCCCCCAATCCCAAAATCACTAAAACTACGCCAATTCCCATCGTTTTCCTAAAATTACAATCGTGGTGGGGGCGAAAAATGGGGGAGAACGATTTTTGTGCCTCCGGCAGGCTTACGCCAACGCCCCTACGTCGATCAATTGTACAACTTCGCCCTAGTCTAGTTCGCCATGGCCCTGCCACCGTTGCAGCGGCACACAGTCTAACCCCAACTGATCCAAGGCCCGGGCCACGACAAAATCCACTAAATCGGTAATCGTTTGGGGTTGATGATACCAAGCGGGGATCGCCGGGACAATCCGCGCCCCAGCTTCTGCTAAGGCGGTTAAATTGCGCAGATGGATCAGGCTCAAAGGCGTTTCCCTTGGCACAACAATTAAGGGACGGCCCTCCTTGAGTTGTACATCCGCCGCCCGTTCCAACAGATCGGAACTCAACCCTTGGGCCATTTTCGCCACGGTGCTCATACTACAGGGCATGACGATCATGCCTTGGGTACGGAAGGAACCGCTGGCGATCGCCGCCCCCACATCCCCCCAACGGTGACAGCGCAACAGTCCCCCCGTGGGAACATCCGCCTGTTGCCGCCAAAATTCCCCCTGGGCCTCCGGTTCTGGGGGAACTCGCGTGCCATTTTCCGCCTGCCAAACCAGGAAGGAAGCCTTAGAAGCCACCAGATCGACGGTATAACCGGCGATCAGCAAATGCCGCACTGCCCGCACCGCATAGATCAGCCCACTGGCCCCACTCACACCCAAAATTAACGGTTCGCTCATCTAATATGGAGTTTTGAAATACAAAGATAACAACTCAGTCGTTATCATAAACCGTTCGTCGTGAGGATCTTGGCCCTCTCCATCACCATCCCTTAACCTGCTCCCCGCCGCCGCCGGCCTCGACTGGGGCGACTGGTGGATACATCGTATTCTAACGCTGCACCAATGGCATAAAGCACCCCGCAAAATACATAAAACACATCCATCAATCCGCCACTTTCATAGTTTCCCGGCAAGGAAAGGGCCACATAAAGGGATAAATCGGCAACATATTTCGATAAAGCCGCCGCCGCAATCATTCGCCAAGAAATCGAAAACCGTCCGCCCCAAAAGGCAAGGAGTAATGTTGATCCGATGATTAAGAGGACGACATCGGCGATGGAGTAAAATGTATTAACGGGGGAGGCAAAAATACTGAGAAAATCATCTAAATTGACGATCCATTGGGCTGCATCAGTGACGACCTCTTCCTCAAAACTGGGTTTGAGGCTGGCAAAGTATTTTACGGCAATGGCTAAAATAGTGCCAAATACAGCGATGGCGCCGATAATCAGCCATTGTTTCGGTTCCAAATTTAAGCGGCGAGGTAATACGGCTAAAATCATGCCCCATCCGACACAAACGGTGAAAATTACGTAAAACAAATCGGCGGGGGAAATGTCAGGATTGAGACCAAAATAAAGTTCCCAAATCCCAAATAGCAAGTTTCCCACGGCATAGGAAGCTAATCCTAAACCAATAAAAAACCACACGTCTCGACCGCTGGCAATTTGCGGGCTTTTCCAATTGCGATAGCAAAGCCAGGCGGCAAAACAAAAGGGGAGGGTTTCCAGGAGATAGGTGGTGAGTAAATACCACAGGGGACTATCTTCACCGGGGACTGTGATGCTGAAGAGGGAAAAAAACCAGAAGGTAAACACAGACCAGATAATGCCGGCAAAGACGATATTTTGGGCGGTGAGCAGGGTGGCAAGGGAAGGAAGCTTGCCCGAGGATTTAGGCATAGGAGCGATTCAAGAGCAAAGTTTCTCCCAAGATAACATTCTCCCCCGCCGAACCCCTGTAAACTAGATGGGCCGAATTTTTTCCTCCCCCCACTATGCCTAAGAAACAGCGTTTAGATTGCCTTTTGGTGGAGCGGCAACTCTGCGAATCGCGGCAATTAGCCCAACGGTTGATCCGGGCGGGGGAGGTGCGGGTTAATCAGCAGTTGGTGGATAAGCCAGGGACGGAAATTGCTCTGGATGCGGAGATTGAGGTGAGGGCAAAACCGCCCTATGTGTCGCGGGGGGGGGAGAAGTTGGCTGAAGCGCTGGACGTGTTTGGTATTGATGTGGGCGATCGCCTTTGTCTGGATGCCGGGATTTCCACTGGCGGTTTTACAGATTGTCTCTTACAACGGGGGGCGCAGCAGGTCTATGGGGTGGATGTGGGCTATGGCCAGGTGGCGTGGCAATTGCGCCAAGATCCCCGCGTCATCCTCAAGGAGCGCACGAATGTCCGCCATCTGACGGCGACAGCACTCTATGGGGGGGCGATGTTGCCGGATTTTGGGGTGGCGGATCTGTCGTTTATTTCGCTGACGAAGATTTTACCGGCGTTGTGGGGGTTATTGCGGGAACCCCGTGAGGTGGTGTTGTTGGTGAAGCCGCAGTTTGAGGTGGGGCGCGATCGCGTGGGCAAAAATGGGGTGGTGCGGGATGCGGGG
>RECT01000165.1 GCA_007693875.1 Spirulina sp. DLM2.Bin59 | reverse complement strand
TTCATCCCTGGGCTAAAGCCGCAGGGCTTTCAAGCTATCGTCCAATTTCGTAATTCAAGCTGATGATGTTGTCGAATTGCTCTGAGAATATGCACCTCAATGAGATTAATAAAGCTGAGGCGCAAGGGTTGTTTTTCAGTGGTTTCAATCAGAGGTCTAAATTGTTTTTGCCCATCGACTACTGGATATTTTCGCCCCACTGTCCAGGCTCGAATTGTAGAAGCAGGTATTTTTAAATAGCGGGCTGCATCTCCAGTAGAATAGCTGGGGATAGTGCGAGGATCTTGGCCGCCGTAAATGTCCATAGTTTTTCGGTTTTTTCCTATTTTAGAGGCTGGGGAGAGATTTGTCAGACTCGTTGGGGGGAGGGAGCGCGATCGCTCTATAATGGCAGCGTTGTTTGTGGAAATTTGCCGCCGTGAGTAAGCTTGCCCTGCTGAGTGTTAGCGATAAAACTGGAATTGTTGAACTGGCCAAGGCCCTTGTGGAAGAATTCGGCTTTGACCTCATTAGCAGTGGTGGCACAGCCCAAACCCTGAAGGATGCTGGTTTACCCGTCACCAAGGTCAGCGATTACACCGGCTCCCCGGAAATTCTCGGCGGGAGAGTGAAAACCCTCCATCCCCGCATCCATGGGGGGATTTTGGCCCGGCAAGATTTGGAGAGTGATTTGGCGGAACTGCGGGAGAACGATATTCGCCCCTTGGATTTGGTGGTGGTTAACCTTTACCCCTTTGAGGCGACGATCGCCCAACCTGACGTTTCCTTAGCAGAGGCGATCGAAAAAATTGATATTGGCGGGCCCACCCTCCTCCGGGCTGCGGCCAAAAACCATAGCCACCTGACGGTTTTGTGTAATCCCGATCGCTACGGGGCCTATCTCGATGAACTCCGCGCCCAGGGGGGCAACACCAGCCTCGAATTCCGCCGCGCCTGCGCCCTTGAGGGGTTTGAAATGACCGCCCATTACGATCGCGCCATCTCCATTTATTTTGCCCAACTCACCGGCAAAACCACAGAACTCAACATCACCGCCACCCCCCTGCAAACCCTCCGCTATGGGGAAAACCCCCACCAAAAAGCCACTTGGTATAAAACCGATACCACCGGCTGGACGACGGCGACACAACTCCAGGGCAAGGAACTGAGCTATAACAACTTGGTGGATTTGGAGGCGGCGCGGCGGATTATTTTAGAATTCTACGCGGGGGATCCGGCGGCGGCGGTGCTGAAGCATACGAATCCCTGTGGGGTGGCGATCGCCCCCACCTTGGTAGAGGCCTACGAACAGGCCTTTAATGCGGATTCCATCTCTGCCTTTGGGGGGATTGTCGCCCTCAACCGCCCCATTGATGCCGCTACCGCTACGGCATTGAAAAAAACGTTTTTAGAATGTATTGTTGCGCCGGGATGTGAGCCAGAAGCTCAGGAAATTTTGGCGAAAAAAACCAATTTGCGGGTTTTAGTCTTGCCGGATCTGACCCAGGGGCCGACGGCTACGGTGAAGGCGATCGCTGGCGGCCTCTTGGTTCAAGCCAGCGATGATGGCGTAGATGACCCCCAAACTTGGCAGGTGGTGACGCAACAGCAACCCACCGCTGCCCAATGGGCAGAATTGCAATTTGCTTGGCAGGTGGCCAAACATGTTAAATCCAATGCCATTGTCGTGACGAGCGATCGCACCACGTTGGGGATTGGCGCAGGGCAAATGAACCGCGTTGGGGCGGTGAGCATTGCCCTGGCCCAAGCCGGGGAAAAGGCCCAAGGGGCCTGTTTAGCCAGTGATGGCTTTTTCCCTTTTGATGATTCCGTCCGCACTGCCGCAGCGGCTGGGA
This sequence comes from Spirulina sp. DLM2.Bin59, assembly GCA_007693875.1. GTDB lineage: Bacteria > Cyanobacteriota > Cyanobacteriia > Cyanobacteriales > Spirulinaceae > Spirulina. The sequence goes on along the minus strand of RECT01000165.1, from coordinate 817 downwards.
TTACGACGATTATTCAACCCGGTGGCTCAATGCGGGATCAAGAGTCGATCGCCGCTGCTGATCAGTTGGGGTTGGTGATGGTCTGCACCGGGAAGCGGCATTTTCTCCACTAAACAGCAAGAAGGAGCGGTATGCAGGGTTTGATAATTGTCGGGTTGGCGGTGGCTGCCTATTTCGTGGGTTCCTTTCCCACGGGCTATTTACTGACGAGACTGCTCACGGGTCTGGATATCCGTGAGCAGGGTTCCGGCTCGACGGGAGCCACGAACGTATTGCGCACTGTGGGCAAAGGGGCGGCGGCCGCTGTCCTGGTCATTGATGCCATTAAGGGAGCGATCGCGGTGCTCTTGGTCTTTGGGGTGGGGCGGCTTACCCCCTCGCTCCCCCCGGATTGGCAGCCTTGGCTGGCCACAGCGGCGGGCTTACTGGCTTTGATTGGCCATAGCCGTTCGGTGTGGTTGCAATTTAAGGGGGGTAAATCCGTGGCCACCAGTATCGGCATTCTCTTTGTGATGAGTCCCCTTGTGGCCTTGGGAACCTTAGGGGTATTCGGGATCACCTTGGCTCTGAGCCGGATTGTTTCGTTGGGATCGGTGCTGGGGGCGATCGCCGTCAGCATTTGGATGGTGGTGTTCGGGCAACCCCTACCCTATATCCTCTTTGGGGTGATGGCGGGTCTTTATGTGCTAGTCCGCCACCGCGCTAATATTCAACGCATCCTCGCGGGGACGGAACCCGTCATTGGCCAAAAGTTGCAAACTGATCCCCCTACACACCCCTCACCCTAAATCCCTCTCCCAGGTCGGGAGAGGGACTT
>RECT01000160.1 GCA_007693875.1 Spirulina sp. DLM2.Bin59 | reverse complement strand
CTGGCTTATTTAAACCCCCTGGGAAACAACGCCAACCAGCCCGCCGCCTTCCCCAATAACAACAATCGCGGCCTACTTTTCCCCCTATCCATCCCCGCCGCCATTAGTTCGAGCTTTGGCTGGCGGATGCATCCCATCTTTGGGGAATGGCGGATGCACACCGGGACGGATATTGCTGCTCCCCAAGGCACGCCGGTCTTAGCCAGCTATCAGGGACAGGTGGCGATCGCCGACTATGTAGGCGGCTACGGCAAAATGGTCATCCTCCGCCATGAAGACGGTAGCCAAGAATCCCGCTATGCTCACCTTTCGCAAATTTTTGTCCGGCCCGGTGAACAGGTGGAGCAGGGAGAAGTGATCGGCCTCGTCGGCAGCACCGGCAACTCCACCGGCCCCCACCTCCATTTTGAATGGCGACATCTCATGGGCGGCGATTGGGTTCCCGTCGATGCTGGCCCCCATTTAGAATGGGCATTGGCAGAAATGGGCAACGTCATGACCGCCAGCCTCCCAGAGACAGAGCGGCTCAAGTTTGATATGGGCAAAGTGGCCCTGGGCAGTGGGATGTTAATGCTACCTCGTGGAACCGAAACCGAGATCACCACCCTCAGCCCTGAAGATCTGGATCCCGCCGCCGTTGAGGTGATGCCCCCCAGCCGTCAGCCCCTCTACCGCCTCGATCCCCTCTCCGGGGAACCCTTACCCAATAGCCTTGACCCAGCACTACAGGCAGATCTAGGGTTTTAGTATCAGAACAATACCCCGCCCCCTCAAGGGGTGGGGCAGGGGTGACGGTCAACACCCTTTAACCCTTGCTGATCCATCATGACCGCTCCCCCCCCAGAATCTCCTCCGGTAAAACGCCCTCGTCGTTGGTTGCGCTGGCTCCTATTTGGTTTAGTGGGGGCGGGCGGCAGTTGGCTGGCCCTTTGGGCGGTGTTGCAGCAGGTCGCCCATCCTTTCATTGAGCGTCAGGTGAGCCAAACCTTAGAACGTCCCGTGGAATTGGGCGATATTTCTGGCTTTTCCTTCCATCATTTAGGATTTAAAACCACTCATCTACCCGCCACCGCCACCGACGCAGATCATGCCACAGCGGAGCGGGTTGTGGTGCGGTTCAACCCTTGGACAGTCGCCCTCCAACGCCGCCTCGAATTAGATTTAACATTCCATGATGCTGCGGTTTATATCGAGCAGGATCGGGATGGCACTTGGATTAATCTCCCCACCTTTGGCGAGGAAGAATCACCGATTCAAATTCGGGTGGTGGCGGCGCGGGTGCGGGGGGCAAGGGTCACGGCCCATCGGCGGCGGCGGGATGGCACGCTCAATGAGGCTGTGGTTGCCCAAGTGAGAACCGGGAATTTATTGCTCAAGGATGGCATTCAGGCGATGGAAGTGGGCCATCTCCGGGGCGAGTTGGCCGAAGGGGGACAGTTCCAAATTTTTGGGCAGTTGGGGTTAGCAACGGGGTCGTTGGAAACGATGACGGGGCAATTACGGGCGCGACTGCGGGGGGTGGATGTGCCCCAGGTGTTGCGCTTGGGGCCGCCGTTGCCGGTGGTGGATATTCTTCAGGGTAAGGTGAGCGCCAATGTCACCCTCACCTTAGCGGGGAATCCCTTTAGTTTGGAAAGTTTGCCAGATATTGAGGGGACGGCTTGGGTTGAAGATGTGGCGGTACGGGTCGATCCCTTCCAGCCCTTGGCAACGGTAAACCGGGGCCGGGTACAAATGCGGGGGCAGTTTATCGAACTCGATCGTCTCCCGGCCAAGGTGGGGGAAATTCCTATGGCGTTGGGGGGATTGTTTTCCATTACTGAACCGAATGCGGTGACAGTGGAGATTGCCCCCGTGGGTATTGAGCCGGTGTTAACCAGTTTTGGGGTGGGGCCGTTACCGATGGATGTGGCGGGGGCGATCGCCCTCACCGCCCAAGTCACCGGGCCCCTGGATCAATTAATCATGACGGGGAACATCCGGGCCGCCTGTTTAACCCGTAACCCCTGCACCCCCTTAACAGTAGATCGCGTCGGGATTCGCGCCTTAACGTCTAATTTCCGCATCACCGTCCCCCAGCAACAACTCTGGCTCGATCAACTGACCCTAACCCCGGAGTTTGGCGGTGAGATCACCGGCCAGGGCCTGGGGAGTTTCCAAGACCCCGATCGCCGCACCGCTGATTTTCAACTCAATTGGCGCAATCTCCCCATCAATGCTGCCCTAGCTCGCTACGATCTCACCCTGGGGCAAAATTTCGGCCTCACCTCCGGCCAAGGCCAAGGCCGCATCCCCTTAAACAATTGGCAAAATGGTCAAATCACCTTCAGCACCGGCCTCTTGGGGGGGACAGTTCAAGGGAGTAAAGGCCCCTCCAGCGGGGAAAACTGGACAGCGACACTCAATGCCAAGGGGGTACGCCTACCCCTGGATCTGCCCTTGGGGGCCACCGATGCCAGGATTGAACTGGCGGGGCGATGGGATCAGCTCAATTTGGAGGCGATCGCCTTCCGGGGTCAAGGCCAGACCCAAATCGGCCGGGGTCGGGTCATCGTGCCGCGCTTCCAACTGCAAAGGGGGAATGTTCTCGCCGTGGTGGTGACGGAACAGGTTCCCCTCGGGGAATTTAGGCCGCTGTTGCCCAATCAATGGCAGGATTTACCCCTGGGCAATGTTAACGGGGAGCTGGCTTTAGCAGGTCAATTAAAGGATTGGCGGCCGACGGCGATCGCCTCCCGTGGCTCCCTCTTTGCGGAGGTAGCGGGGGGCATGGCCGAGATTAGCGGCCTAGGACTGCGAGGAGATGACATCGTTGCCCGTATTCAGGGGCAAAACTTCAACAGTGCCGCCCTCGCTGCCCTTGTCCCGCAACCCCTACCCTTTAACCTGGTGGCCTTGGGGGCGATGGAGGGACAAGTGGCGATCGCCACCCAACTTTCCGCCCTCCTCCAGGGCAATATCAACCGCATTCTAGACGGCCTCACCCTCGGGGGGGCAGTCCTCGCCCGTCCCGGGGCCGGCGGTACAGGCACAGTCAGTTTTAGCTTGAGTGAACGCCGTTGGCAAAGTAACATTGCCATCCGCAACCTCAATCCCACGGGCATCTTCCCCCAATTGCCCCCCCAATTCGCCCAGGCCCTCACCAGTGAATTTAACCTCACGGGCTTGATTCCCCGCCGCTTTGCTCTAGATCAATGGCAAGTCAGCGGCTCAGGCCAGGCAACGTTAGGCCAAAGCCGAATCACCGTGCCGAGTTTGGATTTAATCAACCAAACCCTCAGGGCCGAGGTGATTCCTGAACAGGTTCCCCTAGCCTTTTATTCCCCCCTGTTGCGGGGCAACTTAGGGGGTAAGGTGAATTTGAGTTTGCCGCTCTTTGATCTGGCTCGTTTGGAAGCGCGGGGCAATGTGCAATTGAGCGAAGGCTTCTCCTTGGTGCGAGACCCCATTGCCTCAGTGTTCCGTTGGGGTCAGGGGCGATTGAGCTTAGATTCCCTCACCGGGGGCGAAAACCTCAATGTGCAAGGCTATCTCAACGTCAATTTACCCCGCTTGTTGCGGGGGCAACTGGGGCCGCAACTGTTGGAAGATTTTCAATTAGCAGTGCGGGCGGCGGATTTGGATTTGGCAGAAATTGCGCCCTTAGTCGCGGAGTTTGCCGACCAGACGGCGGCAATGGCCTGGGTAGACCTGCGGGGGTTAGCGAACTTCAACGGCACGATCAAGGGGCGGCTGGCCAATCCCCTCGTAGCGGGGGATCTGCGCCTTGTGGATCTGGCCTTTAATGAATTTGTTTTTGATCCAGAACTGGCGGGGCCGGTGACGATTGATCGCCGCAGTGGAACCATTGACCTCCTTGGCAACGGTGCAACTGACCCCAATCGCCTCCAAATTGCCCTCGGCAACGCCTATCGTCCCATCGCCTTTGATATCCATCTCGGCCCCATCCTCGCCCAGGGCTACACCGAAGACCAGATCCTCACCGCCACCCTCACCCAATTACCCCTAGCCCAAACAAAACCCTTCCTACCCCGGCAACTCCTCCCCCCCCTCATCGCCGCCCAACCCTTCGGGGGGAATCTCACCGGCCGGGTACGGGTGGATTGGCTGACGGGGGGCGTAGCCGGAGAGATTGCCATTGAAAATCCGGTGCTGGCTCAGTTAAAAGGGGAATATTTTTCCGGTGTGGTTCAGTATAACCAGGGGGCCATTGTGCTGCGCGATAGCCATTTAATCATCGGGGCCAGCCGCTACGATCTCAGCGGGGAACTGATCCCCTTTGGCCCTGACCCCCGGATGGCCGGGGAAATTGTCGTCCAAAATGGCTTTGTGGAGGATATTTTCACCGCCTTGGATTGGGTGAATTTTTCCGATGTGGTGCGGTTTGCCAATAGTTTGGGCCAGACCGCCACGGGGCGAGCCGCCGATCTGCAAACCGTCGCCGTGGGCCGGCCCGGGGCAACACTACCGGAACAACTGAGCCGCCTTTCGGAAATTCGCCAACTCAACGCCCAACGCCGCCGGGCCAGTATTGATAACTTCCCCCTGCCAAGATTAGATGAAATTGCCGGGGCCTTTGATGGCAAAATCACCTTTGCCGGCCCCCTGACGGCGGATTTCGATGCCTTTACCGCCCAGGTGGAACTGGAGGGCCAAAATTGGCAATGGGGCGACTATCAGGCGGAGACGGTGACGTTGTTGGGGAATTTAGCGGAAGGGGTGGTACGGTTGCGGCCCCTGGAGTTAGCCAGTGAGGAGGGCTTGCTTTCCCTCGCGGGGGTGTTTAGTGCAGCGGAAATTACCGGGCAGTTGCAGATTGATGATTTCCCGATCATCACGCTTCAGGATTTACTCCCCCTGCCCCCCGCTATTGGTTTGGGGGGGACGATTAATTTAACCGCTACCTTGAGCGGCGATCGCGCCAACCCCCGCGCCCTGGGCCGGGTCAACATCCTCAACGCCAGCGTTAATGAAACCCCCATTTCCGCCGCCACCGCCAACTTCAGCTACAATAACGCCCGTTTTGCCTTCAGTGCCAACAGCACACTGATCCCCGAGGGAACCCCCCTGCGGGCCACGGGCCAAATCCCTTACCAAATCCCCATCCCCGGCACATTGCCCCCGGAGGACTACCAATTTCGCCTCAGTGCCCAAGTTAGTGATGATGGCTTGGCAATTTTAAATATTTTGACCCGCCAAAACTTAATTTGGCAGGCGGGTTCGGCAGATGTGAATGTGGATCTTCAGGGGGAAATTAACCCCGATCGCTTTGGCCTCGATTCCTTAATTGCCGATGGAACAGTAATCCTGGCGGATGGGGTAATGGGATCGAAGTTGCTCCCCGATGTGATTACTGATATTAACGGCAGAATCGCCCTCAATTTTGATCAAATTGATGTCGAGGAAATTACCGGCAAATTTGGCGGCGGCTTGATTCAGATCGCCGGCAGTTTGCCCACGTTCCAAACTCGGCCCGTGGAGAACCCCTTAACGGCGGAATTGGAGGCCTTGGCCATCGCCCTTCAGGGCCTCTTTAGCGGTACGGTGCAGGGGAATGTCCAGATTTTGGGTACAGCGTTGGCTCCTGAAATTACTGGAACCCTAGGGGTTAGGGATGGGGAACTGCAACTCCTGGGAGCAGCGGCCCTCAGTGGGGGGGAAGCCGATGGGGAAGAGAATGGCTTTTTTGAATTGCAAAATCTACGCTTAGTGTTAACCAATGATTTTCGCATTCGTCAAAATCCCTTTTTAGATCTCTTTGCCCAAGGGGAATTATTAGCCAATGGCACCTTGGGAGATTTGCAGTTAGAGGGGGCAATTGCCCTGAAATCCGGTTATGTGAATCTGTTCACCACCACGTTACGCCTGGATAATAGCTACCAAAATCAAGCCATTTTCACCGCCTTTAATGGCTTAGACCCCTTTTTAGATCTGCGGTTGGTGGGATCGGTACTGGAAAGCAATCAACGATCTTTAGCGGTGGAATCCCTCTCTTCAGAAATTAGTGATAGTCGCGTCGGGTTGGGGAGTTTGCAGAATATTATCGTGCGGGCAGAAATCAACGGCTCCGCCTTTGAACTCGCCGACACCCTCCGCACCTCTGCCCAAACTGGGGCCCGCCCGCGCCCCCAACTGATCACCCTCACCAGCAGCCCCGGCCGCAGTGAAACGGAAATTCTCGCCCTTTTGGGGGGGAGTTTTATTAATTCGGTGGCGGGGGGCGATGGGACGGCCTTGGTGGGGGGATTGGCAAATATTGCCGGAACGACGCTGTTTGGGGAGGCCCAACGGGCGATCGCCGAGGCCCTCACCCTCAGTGAGTTTCGCATCTTTCCCGCTCAGGTGATTAATGAAGACAACAGCGCCGGGGGTTTAGGGGTGGCGATGGAGTTGGGCAAAACGGTGGCCGATCGCGTTTCCCTCTCCGTTTTGCAATTCATCACGCCCCCCGGCATTGCCACCCGGTATAATATCCGCTACCGGGTAAATAACAATTTCACCATTCGCGGCTCTACGGATTTCCAAGGGGATAGCCGCACCAGCATTGAATATGAAACCCGTTTTTAAGGAAGAGCCGGACGCAAAGTTCTGCGCCCCTCAATCACAATATTGACAATGCCGATGACCCTCAAACGCCTTGCCTTGATTCTGATGACGCTGTTGGTGGTGGCCCGTGTGGGTCTTGCCCTTCTGGGCAGCTTGAGTGAACCCCAAGTTCAGGGACAATTGGAACTCTACCAAACCAACCTGATCCTGAAAGCGGCAGAATATGCACCGGATAACCCGGAATTACAGGAACCGATCCAGCAACTTTTGGGCAATGCTCCCTACGACAACGCCGCCAAGCAATACGCCAATATTTACGACAGCACGAACAAAACCCTCCAACAACTGGAAAGCCAAGCTCAACAGGCGGCTCTGATGGTCAATGATGGGCAAATGATGGCGGTGAATACTGCCGTTGATGAGATCCACAGGTTTCAGAGTCAAATTCACATTAACTTAGGCATCCTTGCCGCCCACAGCGGCGATCTCGACAGGGCTCAAACCCAATGGCAAGCGGTGATCGATGGTGAACCAAGGGTGCAACCCTCGGGAAAAACTGCCCAAATCCTGAGCCAACTGTGGCAAGAAAGTGCTGCGAATCTCTCCCCCGATGCCCCTGAAATTCTCGAAAGTGATCTTAAGGGTTGGTTTGCGGGTGAGGCTCTGGCCCAGTTCTATACCGTCACTGACCAACCCAATGCCCTGGCACAATTGCAGACGGAGCGGCAAGCCATGGCGGAAACGGCGCTGATCCGGTTGGGGGCGATCGCCTTTCTGCCCAGTGTTGGCGGTTTAGTCGGCATGGGTTTAATCCTCTTCCTGCTGGGGCAATGGCTCCTCCGTCGCGAAAAATCCCTCTTGGCCAGCCCTTTCCCGGCCTTCACTGTCCCTTGGGATGGGGAAACCACGCTCCAAGGCATTGTGGTGGGGTTCTTCTTTTTTAGTCAAATTATCCTGGCCACGACGCTCCCCCTCTTGGTCAGCCTCGCGGGCCTCAATCCCAGCGGCTTCGATCTCCGGGGCAAAGCCCTATACATCCTCTTCAGCTATGGGGTGATGACCTTTGGCGGCTTGGCGATCCTCTACTACACGCTGCGCCCCTATTTTCCCCTGCCGGAGGGCTGGTTTCAGGTGAAGCTCTGGGGACGTTGGCCCCTGTGGGGTTTGGGGGGTTATGCGGTGGCGATTCCCTTGGTGTTTTTAGCGTCGTTGATCAATCAACAATTTTGGAGCGGCCAGGGGGGCGGCAACCCGATTATCCTGTTGGCTTTACAATCGCAAGATTTATTAGCCCTAGTCATCTTTTTTATCACCGCTTCCCTCGCTGCACCGATTTTTGAAGAAATCATGTTTCGCGGTTTCCTGTTGCCCTCCCTGACCCGCTATCTTCCCAGTTGGGGGGCGATCGCCCTCACCAGTGTCCTCTTTGCTGCGGCCCATCTCAGCTTGGCGGAAATGTTACCCTTAACGGTTTTAGGGGGAGTGTTAGGGTTTGTCTATTGGCGATCACGCAATCTCCTCGCCTCAATCCTGCTCCATAGCCTCTGGAACAGTGGCACATTGATCAGCCTATTCCTCTTGGGGCGTTAATCATGGAGCGATTCAATAAAGCTCGGTTGAAGGCGATCGCACACCAATTATCCCTCAGTTGGCTGGGGCAATCCTCCCATGCGCCGGTGGCGATCGCCCTATTTATCCTCACCCTCTTGTTTGTCACCACGGCTCATCTTCCCTACTTCATTGATGCAGATGCGGCTATTTTGATCAAATCGGCGCAGCAGTTTGCCCAAGGAGAAACCTCTTTTTTACAAAGTTTGGTTGTACCCAGTGCCGAAGATTTATCCCAAGACCAACCACTGTGGATTGCTTGGTATTCGCCAGGTTTCACCTTTTTATACTATCCCCTCATCGCTCTCGGTCTACCCATAGGGACTGCCGCCAAAATCACATCTTATCTTTTGATGGTTTTGGGCTGTTGCGGTTGGCTAGCGTTAGCCCAAAAACTGGGTTTTTCACGATTAGTGAGGCTGATTTTTGCTTTAACCGTACCCATCTATGCTATCTCCGTAGATGGCGCAACGCGCATGTGGTCGGGGGAAATTCCGGTGTTTGCGATCATGCCCTGGCTTTATGGTACGGGTCTTGATGTGATTAATCTGTGGAAGCAGCAAAACCAGAATTTCACAAAAATCTTGCTCTGGGTTGCCGGGCTAGGGTTTTGCCTAGGAGCCGTTTATTGGCTGAAATACTCTGCATTTATTCCAACTCTAATGTTCTGTGGGTATTTAACCATAGAACTATTTTTCTTAACCGGCAGAAAACTATTTTCTACGCCTCAAAAAATCCTGATCATGACGATTGCCATTTTTACCCTGAGTCTTGTCCCTCTAGGGTTATCTTGGCTAAACACAGAGATGAGTAGCACCGCCAATCAGCTTGAACAAATTACGGTATCAGAGTTTAATCCAGAACACCCCCGTGATCTTTACCTGATTCTTTTTTTACTCGCTGTTCCAATTCTTTATCTATTTCAATCTTTCCTATTTTGGGGGCATTTTGTTTTTTTTAGTGACAGTTGGCTACCTTTTTTTAGAGAAATTGAATTCCATAATCGTTTAATCCCCTTAGCAATCATCGTTTTGCCCTTAAGTTTTGCCTTGGGAAAAATGATCCTTGCTTATGCCCATCGATTTACAGCTTCTCAGCGTTTTTTCTTCCTCTTCGTTGGTTACTTGCCTTTTTTGCCCCTCGCCTATCTCACACAGGTTACAAGTTATAACTATCTCGTTTTTAACCCTCGCCATGGTGTGGGGCATTACCTGGTTATTGAAATGCTGGTGATTGCCATCGCTGTGATGATCATTAAATCCCTATGGTCTCAGGGGCAGCAGATATTCAAAAAGGTTGGCATTGCTCTACTGGTCAGTTTTTTGATTATTCTGCCTAATGGCTTTCACTGGACTCATTTTATTAAAAGTACCTGGCTCAATTACGAAAGAAATCCTCTAGCAAGTTCAGAAAATCTTTATACTCCAACATTATCTACTGTTGATAGCCAGGCGGTCATTAACACAGCTCAAGAGCTTAGGACTAAGCCAGAGGATATTATCGCGCTGTTTCTCAATGCCAACGACAGTTTTGATGCTTGGTTAACCTTTGATGGACGGGTTTTGCCCTTTGCCTACGGTGATGAAAGTTTCCGGGCTACCCATGGAGTTGCCACACTCCATATTCAAGGCGATCGCCCCTTGACCACCTCTCAACCCCTGCGCATTGTCCTGATCGTTTCCCAATCCATTGAACATGATCCCGCTTGGTGGCATTTAGTCAAAAGTCGTTTTCCTCAAGCGACAACCTGGCAACATCAAACCCCTTCAGATCTCGAGGGGGCAAAGGTTTCGATCTATACGGCGGATCTGATTCCCTGATCACCCTGGGCAATCCTTGCTAAAGTTGGGGATGAACTGCGAGGGAAAACAGGATGTTAGAGGCGATCGCCACCGCTATCGAAGCAGAAGATTATCGGGGAGCTGCCCAACTCCTCAAGTCGTTATTGAAGGGTGATGGGTGCGCTGTCGCCGATCGCCGTAATCCCTGGGTGCAGTTTTATGTGGGGCGGGTTCAGGAGGGTTTAGGTAAAACCACTGAAGCGGAAAAACTCTATCGCCAACTGCTCCCCCAGGTGACAAACCCCAAACTCATGGCGCAGGTTCGTCAAGGGATTGCCCGGATTTCCGCCTTGAAGGTGGATGCGAAGGAAGGGGCGATCGCCACCGCCCTTGCGGCTCCAGGGGGGCAAACCTTAGGGGCTTTAATTTTAGAACCCCTGGGCAATCTTGATAAAAAAGCCGCAGCCCAAGCCTTTGGGGCAGTGATGAATATTGATGCCTATACTGCTCGGTTGCAACTACCGAGCCGAGGCTGGCGATTCTATCGCACTGGCAAAATGGGGGAGCTTCAGTACTATATCCACCAACTGCACCAAGCAGAGATTCCCTGCTTTGCTCTGCCCCTGACAAAACTGAGTGAATTAAATGTCTTCACTGTCCAGTATGTTGCCGCCGGAGGTACCGCGCCAACGGTGCGCTGTCTCAATAGTGAGGGGCAGAAGGGTACCCTCTCATTTCAATGGTCGGAAATTAGCCAACGGGTGGAGGGGCGAATTCCTCTGTTTGAATCGGTGGTTACGGTGGATGCCAAGCACCGCATTGTCCGCAAAACTCAACTTCAGGACTATGTGGCGTTTTGCGATCTCCATTTGCCGGGGCGTAACTGCATTCTCCGTCTCAGTGAGCACCATTACCAATTCCTCAATGGCATTACCCTCACCCCTGCCTTAGCCCCAGGGGAGCGGGATACCGTCAGCCAAGGTTGGCAATATTTAATGGCATTTTTAGAGGAAAATTTGCCCTCGGCGTTTGTCTGGTCGGACTTTGCGAGCTTTGCCGACACTGTGCTGGATTTTCGCGAGACTCTGAGCCGGATTCCTGCCCAACTGGATTTAGATCGTCGGCAATCCAGCTTGTGGGATCCCGCTTTTCATCTTTATAGTGGCTTGGCCTATTGGCGGCAGGCCCATGGCTCGCCCCAGTCCCAACTGCCCCCCAGTTTTTAGGTTGATGCGACGCTAAACAACGCCTCTGCTGTGGCTAGATGTTGCTGCAATGTTTGCACCGGTAGCGGCCCCTGGAGGTGTTGCCAGGGGAGGACTTGATCGCGATCCCAATGATCATGGACGTAGTAATCCAAGGGGGGAAGTTGGCCCTTGAGGGTTTTGAAGGCGCGTTTATAGCTGCCGAGGGAATCGCCATAGTGGCGGGTCAGTTCTAAGAGGGGGGTGATGCGGCGATCGCCTCTGGAAATTAACGCCTGAATCACTGACCAGTTATAACTTTCGGGGCGAAAATCGCAGCCCTGCGATCGCAATCCCTTTTGCAGCATCTTCAGCCGCTTTTCGGCTTCGCGGTTCACGCCGTACCATTGAAACGGGGTATGGGCTTTGGGGACAAAGGTGCTACAGCCGAGGGTGAATCGCAGTTGCGGCGCGGTTTTTTTCAACCCCTGAACCATGGCGAGGGTGGCCTCTAAATCCTCCGGTTGTTCCCCTGGTAGCCCCACCATGCCATAGAGTTTGATCGCTTTCAATCCGCCAGCGGTGGCATGGGCAGCGGCCTGTTGAATCTCATCATTGCTCAATTTTTTGTTAATAATCCCCCGTAGTCGTTCGGAGCCACTTTCGACGGCGATGGTGATGGAGCGGGTATCGCGGGCGGCGAGGAGTTGGGCCAGTTCAACGGTGACGGTATTGGTGCGCACGGAGGCGATGCTCACGCGCACATCATCGTAATCGGGCCGATTGAGGTAGGCGAGGAGGTCGAAAAATTCCGGGTGTTGTGTCACCGATGCCCCCAGCAGGCCCAGTCGTCGCGTCACCTCTAGCCCCCGTTCAATGGCGGGGATTAAGGAACCCGTTAAATCTGCGGTACGAAAGGGGAGGGTGAGGTAGCTGGCCAGGCAAAAGCGGCACATTTCCGGGCAACTGCGCACCACTTCCACCATATAGATATTTTCCCAGGCGGCTTTTTCGGTCACCACGGTGGAGGCGAGGAGGGTATTGCTGCGGTGGGTTTGTTTGGTGACGACGGGGGGGATATCGGCATCAAGGGGTTGGATGGTGGCGATCGCCCCTGTTATCTCTGCATATTCCACCCGATACAAACTGGGGATATATAGCCCCGGGACTTGGGCGAGGTGGCGTAGTTGTTGGGGGCGGTGGGCTGTGCGTACTTCCTGATAGGCGGCAATGAAGGGGTCTAAGATGGCCTCGCCATCCCCCAACAGCACCACATCAAAGAAGTCGGCAAAGGGTTCGGGGTTGGCGGTGAGGACGGGGCCGCCGCCAAAAATGAGGGGATGGCGGTGATCCCGTGCTGCGCTATGGAGGGGAATGCCCAATTGTTCTAGGAGGGTTAAGAGGTTGCCATAGTCTAATTCCCAACTGAGGGAAAACCCCACCAATTCGGGCTGTGGGGGCAGGGGTTCCTGAGCATCAAGGAACAGTCGCCGCACATCCACATCTTGCCGCAGGGCAAAGGTGGCCCACACGACTTGATACCCCAAGCTGGTGATCCCGACGGTGTAGGTGTTGGGGAAGGCGAAGATCATCGGAATGGCGCGATCGTCGGGGGTTTGGGGGGTAAAGAGCAGGCGTTCTTGGGCAAAGGGGTTCATTTTGATTCTGTGGGCATGATCCACCAGGGTTAAGGGGCGGCGTAATCCCCGCCGTCATCCATTGTAGGCTTGTGAACTGAAAACTTGCTTGGAGTTGGGCGATCGCTCCTCAAAACTCGTGGTTCTGTGACGTTGAGGAGCGGGGTATCGAGAGGCTTAGGAGTTTTTGCAAACTCCTCCAGATGAGAATCATTTATCTCTATTTCATTAACCTTGGATGACACTTAAAGTTTTAGCCAAAGCTTGTACATGATTTTCAAACTCTTCTTTGGCAGCTTGTTCCTTGGTTAAATTTTGAGATAATTTACTTAATGTGTCTTGGCAACATGAAAAAATTGCATTGTGCGCGTTTGGATTTATTGTTAATAACTGTTCATTGATATTCTCGATTTGAGTGTTAATTAATTCTATTTTTTGCCTAGCTTTTTCAATTTCTTTTTGTTTTTCTTT
>RECT01000229.1 GCA_007693875.1 Spirulina sp. DLM2.Bin59 | reverse complement strand
CGGCGGGGCGGGGGTCTAACCGAGGGGGGAGATGGGGATCATTAATGGGAAAGCGATCGCCCGGCTTCAGTAGGGGATAGTAATCGTAGGGACTGGCCACCTGGGGATCAATCTGGTTGCTCAATTCCACCAGTTCCGCCGGGGTGAAAAAATGGCGCAACACTGCCCCGCCAGTATTGGATGCGCCCCCCGTCAGCCATAATTCCCCCAACCGATGGCTATAAACCCCCGCATTTAAATCCATAATGGGGCGATCGCTCAACAACTTCAGCACCAAGGTAGACCCCAAAGAAGTCACCGCCTGGCCCGGTGTACTGGCCCCACTGGCCAAAAATGCCGCAATACTATCCGTTGTCCCCGCACAAATTACACAATTCCGGGGTAGTCCGAATTCTGCCGCTGCCTTGGGTGTAATCGTCCCCAAGGGTGTACCCGGCTCCACCACCTGAGGACAAAGGTTAAACCCCGGCCAATTCTGTAACCAATGGGGATAGGCTAGATTTTCCACGTCATAGCCCAATTTGAGGGCGTTGTGATAATCGCTGATCCCCCATTGGCCATGGAGTTGAGCCGCCAGCCAATCCGCTTGATGGAGCAAAAAGGCCCCTTGTTCATAGGCTTCTGGCACATACACCGCCCACCACAGCAACTTAGCGAGGCTAGAGGTGGCACTTTGTACCCAATGATCCGGGGGAGCTAAATCTCGCAATTGTGCCGCCACCGCTTGGCCGCGATCGTCGTTGTAGAGCAAGGGGGGCGTGAGGGGTTGGCCGGTGCGATCCGCGCTAGCGTACCCCTCGCACAATAACACCGTTGCTGATGTACCATTAAGGGCGATCGCCCCCACCCCCTCGGCGATCGCCTTGGGCAACCCTGCCAATAATTCCGCCAACGCCCCCCGCCATTGGGGGAGCAAATCCCCCGACTGCCAAAGGGTTTGATCCCGATGAACAACAGCCCCCGCGCCATCGATGGCCATCAACCGCGCCCCCGATGTGCCAAAGTCCAAACCGAGATAAATTGCCATAGTTGTCCGGATTCCTTCTCCAATCCTGGGCAAGAATTAAGGTAGTTTTTTCCCTGCCAGTACCGGTAGGGTATGATTAAACCACATTGCCCCCCATCGTTCAGTTGCCAAGAAAGGCGTATGGATATCCACAGCCACCAGTTCATCGCGTTTTTTGAACCTGAACAGGCCGCGCAACTCGCCGCCAAGGCGATCGTTGAAACTTATCCGGATCTCGTGGTGATCTTTGAAGAGGGAGAAGTTCCCGACTACCTTTACCTCGTGTTAGAGGGTAAAGTTTTGTTTCGGAAACACACCATCAATGATCATTATCAGATTGTGGCCCAGGCCAATCCCGATGATTTTTTTGGCGAGTTTGGCATTTTGGACGGAAAACCCCGCAGTGCCCAGGCCATGGTCTGTGAGGGGGCAACCTTGGCAAGAATTCCCCGCAATGTCCTGATTGAGATCCTCAACAACACAAAAGGATCGACTGTACTCCATTTATTCAACTTTATCATTCAACGCCTACGGGTGACAACCCAGGAATTTGTCCAACAAGTCACCTACAAAGACAAGATGGTGCTGTTGGGAGAAATGGTCAACACGATTATTCATGACTTCAAAAGCCCCCTCAGTAGCATTCATCTCTCCAGTGGGATGCTGCGGGAAATGTATTTAGAAGATGAAGACACAACGGAATGGTGTGATCTGATCCAGGAGCAGGCGGTACGGATGACGGCAATGGCGGAGGAACTGCTGGAATTCTCTAAGGGCAGTGCCAGCCTCAAAAAACAACCCATGGATCTCGCCGCTGCCCTCCGTCGCTTCGAGAAGCTCAATCGTATTTATTTAGACCAAGAGAACGTTGCGTTTACGCTCCATTGCCCGGAATCGATCATGGTCGAGGCCGACGAAAATAAACTGATGCGGGTGCTGCAAAATTTGATTGTCAACGCCGTTGAAGCCCTTGATGGTGACGGGGGGGAAATTACCATGACGGCGCAACCGCTGCCCAACTGGGTGAGAATTACGATTCAGGATAATGGCCCGGGGATTCCCCTCGAAATTCGAGATAGTTTCTTTGAGGCCTTTGTCACCTATGGGAAGAAGCGGGGGACGGGCCTGGGGACGGCGATCGCCAAATCGATCATCGATACCCACCAAGGCCAAATCCGCTTTGAAACCCAAGAGGGGGAGGGCACAACGTTTATTATTCAACTCCCCTTGCAAACATCCTGAGGGGCATGGCAATCGGGGCATTCCCCCCGACCCTCCTCAAGGGGATAACCACAGGCGGAGCAGAGGGTATAGTGGCCCGGAGCTAACCCCTGTTGGAGGGCCACCCGCTCATCGAAGACAAAACATTCCCCCTCCCAGAGGCTTTCGGGGGCGGGGATTGTTGCTAAATAGTTGAGAATCCCCCCTTCGAGGTGGTAGACCTCCGCAAAACCCTGTTGCAATAGGTAGGAAGTGGCTTTTTCACAGCGGATGCCGCCGGTACAAAACAACGCCACCTTAGGATGGGTTTGGGGATCGAGGTGGGTGGCGACATAGGCGGGAAATTCTCGAAAGGAGGCGGTTTGGGGGTTTGCTGCCCCCTGGAATGTGCCGATCGCCACTTCGTAATCATTGCGGGTATCCACCACCACCACATCGGGGCGAC
>RECT01000043.1 GCA_007693875.1 Spirulina sp. DLM2.Bin59 | reverse complement strand
TACTGCTGTGGGCTAGAACTGAGAATCCCCGCTCCTTTAGGACGGGGAGTGTCAACGCTATCCTCCGAGTCCGCTTTGAAAATGATGGTCAATCAATCTATGTCCAGTGCCGAAAGTCCCGCTCCTGAACCCATTCATCTGCCCCGTACCAGTGAATCGGAACCCCTCAAATGTATCCGTCACACCGCCTCCCATGTGATGGCCATGGCGGTGCAGACCCTTTTCCCCCAGGCACAGGTGACGATTGGCCCCTGGACAGAGACAGGCTTTTACTACGATTTTGATAACCCGGAACCCTTCACGGAAGCGGATCTTAAGGCCATCAAAAAGCAGATGGACAAGATCATTAAACAGAAATTGCCGGTGCTGCGGGAAGCGGTGACGCGGGAAGAAGCCCAAGCCCGCATTGAGCAAATCCAAGAACCCTACAAGCTGGAAATTCTCCGGGATATGATGCGGGGGGATGAGATTACGATTTACCACTTGGGGGATCAATGGTGGGATCTTTGTGCCGGCCCCCATGTGGAGAATACTCAGGCTTTAAACCCGAAGGCGATCGCCCTGGAAAGTGTCGCCGGGGCCTATTGGCGGGGGGATGAAACCCGCCAACAACTGCAACGCATCTATGCAACGGCCTGGGAAACCCCCGAACAACTCAAGGAATATAAACGCCGCAAGGAAGAAGCCCTCAAACGGGATCACCGCAAATTGGGGAAAGAATTGGGCCTATTCCTCTTCTCCGATGTGGTGGGGCCGGGGCTGCCCCTCTGGACTCCCAAGGGGACGGTGGTGCGATCGCTCCTCCAAGGTTTCCTCCAGGAAGAACAAACCAAACGGGGCTATTTAGGGGTAGTTACGCCCCACATCGGCCGGGTAGATCTGTTCAAAACCTCCGGCCATTGGCAGAACTATAAAGAGGATATGTTCCCGATGATGGCGGAAGATCAGGCCGCCGCTGAAGCCGAACAGGGCTTTGTCCTCAAGCCGATGAACTGCCCTTTCCATATCCAAATCTATAAAAACGAACTGCGTTCCTATCGGGAATTGCCGATCCGGTTAGCGGAATTTGGCACGGTGTACCGCTATGAGCAGTCGGGGGAATTGGGGGGCTTGACGCGGGTGCGGGGCTTTACAGTGGATGATTCTCACCTCTTTGTCACCCCCAATCAATTGGATGCGGAATTTCTCAATGTGGTGGATTTAATTCTTTCGGTTTTTGAAAAATTGAAGCTGAAAAACTTTAAAGCCCGCCTCAGTTTTCGCGATCCCGAATCTGATAAATATATTGGCTCCGATGAAGTGTGGAATGCGGCGGAAAATGCGATCCGGCGAGCGGTGCAGCATTTGGGGATGGAGCATTTTGAAGCCCCCGGAGAAGCGGCATTTTACGGCCCCAAACTGGATTTTATTTTCCGGGATGTGTTGGATCGGGAATGGCAATTAGGGACGGTACAGGTGGATTATAATTTGCCGAACCGCTTTGATTTGGAATATGTCAGCGAAGACGGTTCCCGCCAGCGGCCGGTGATGATCCACCGTGCGCCCTTTGGTTCCTTGGAGCGATTAATCGGCATTCTCATTGAGGAATACGCCGGAGATTTCCCCTTCTGGCTGGCCCCGGTACAGGTGCGCCTACTCTGTGTCAGTGATGAATTTCTAGCCTATGCCCAGCAGGTGCGGGATCAATGGGTGGCCCAGGGGTTACGGGTGGAAATTGCCAGCGGCGATCGCCTGGGTAAACAGATCCGCAATGCCGAAAAAGATAAAGTCCCCGTAATGGCGATCGTTGGGGCCAAGGAGGTGGAAAGCCAAAGCCTCAGCATCCGCACCCGCGCATCGGGGGAACTGGGGGCGATACCTTTAGATGAAATTGGCGCGAAATTGGTAGCGGCCAATGGCGATCGCACCGATCCTTAAAACCTGCGAGATCACGACCAACGTAGGGGCGAAAAATTTTTCGCCCCCACACCCATTCATTGTCAAACTTCCCACTTCCTACTCCCCCTGACGCAATTGCCCCATCAACCAATTCGCCGCCGCCGTATTTGTTCCTTCATTCATACGCTCTAGGGTTTGTTCGAGGAGGGCGATCGCCAACCCCGTGAGAACTTGGGATTCAGAGATGGCTTCATACCGTCCCGACTCCGTTAAACCAAAGGCAAAAATCCGCATCCCCTTCACATCAATCACCCAATATTCGGGAATCCCCAAACTGGCGTAAAGTTGCTTCTGTTCATCCAGATCAAGGCTGAGGGTTGTATCGGCAATTTCCCCCACTAAATCCGGTAAACGGTGGCGATCGAGGCTAATGCGGCGCGGCTCCCCCGGTTGCAATTTGGGAAGATCATCGCCTTTATACAACACCAAATCAGGAGCACAGGCATGGGTATCGGGGCGGTCAATGAGACAACGACCATAGGACTGGAGGGGAACTTCAGGATGGAGAAAGGCCCACATGAAAAAAAACGCAGTCATTAAATCGCTAAACGCGGCGTGATTCGGCCCTTCTGCACCCATATTTACCCACAACCATCCTTGATAAAATGAAATTTTTCGCCAGTCTAGAGTGGGATTATCCCGGATTGCTTCATAGTCTTGCCAGGTGGCATGATGCTGGATGGGAGGGGGTAGGGTGGGTTTTTCGAGGGTAAGGGTCATGGTGGAGCCTCAAAAACAGCGTG
>RECT01000249.1 GCA_007693875.1 Spirulina sp. DLM2.Bin59 | reverse complement strand
GGATCGCCCTGAGCAGATCACCCCTCCCCACCAATTCCCCGCCCCGTAACCCTCGCTACAAAACCCCCGGCCCCTTTCCCCAAAGCTAAACTAGGAAATGCCCCTTTTGCCCCCGTAGCGCGATGGAAAATTACGACCCCCAAGCTGAAAGCTTCTACGATGAACTGTTTGAGGCGATCGGTAAGCCTCGCCCCAGTGCTGCGCCGCTGCTGGAATGGATGAGCCGCCTCAGTCCGACGGAGTTGCAGCAATATCAGAAAACCGCCCAAGTTGCCCTCTTTAAGCTGGGGGTGACGTTTAACGTCTACAGCGACAATCAGGGGGTGGAGCGGGTGTTTCCCTTTGATATCCTGCCCCGCATCATTGCCGCCCAGGATTGGGAATGGATTGCGAAGGGGTTGAAGCAGCGGATTCAGGCGTTGAATCTGTTTATTGCGGATATCTATGGCCCTCAGAAAATTCTGGAGGATGGCAAAGTCCCCCGGAGCATTATTGAATCGGCCCCCGGTTTTCTGCCCCCCTGCCAAGGATTGGCCCCGCCCCGCAATGTCTGGTGTCATATTACCGGGACGGATCTGGTGCGCGATCGCAATGGGGAATGGTACGTGCTGGAGGATAATCTCCGGGTTCCCTCGGGGGTTTCCTATGTCCTAGAAAACCGTCGGGTGATGAAAAGCACATTCCCGAACATTTTCCAAACCATGGCGATCCAGCCGGTGGACGATTACCCCAGCGAGTTACTGGAAACGCTGTTGAACCTGGCCCCGCCCCAATTGCCCAACCCCACCGTCGCCGTCCTCACCCCCGGAATTTTTAACTCTGCCTATTATGAGCATTCCTTCCTCGCCCAACAGATGGGGGTGGAATTAGTGGAAGGTCGGGATCTGGTGGTGGTGGATGGTTATCTGCAAATGCGCACCACCAAGGGCCTGCGGCGGGTGGATGTGCTCTACCGTCGTCTCGATGATGCCTTTTTAGATCCCCAGGTATTTCGGCCCGATTCCTTCTTAGGTGTGCCGGGGTTAATGGCGGTGTACCGAGCGGGGCGGGTGGCCTTGGCCAATGCACCGGGGACAGGGGTAGCCGATGACAAGGTGGTTTATGCCTATGTGCCGGAGATGATCCGCTATTACCTAGCGGAGGAGCCAATTTTAAACAATGTGCCCACCTATCTTTGTTGGCGGGATGCGGATCGGGAGTATGTGTTAGAGCATTTGGATCAATTGGTGGTGAAGGCGGCCAATGAGGCGGGGGGTTATGGGATGTTGGTGGGAACCCAAGCCACACCGGAGGAGCGGGCAGATTTTGCCGATAAAATCCGCGCTAATCCCCGCAATTACATTGCTCAACCGACGTTGTGTTTATCCCGTGTACCAACGTTGATTGAGGATCAGATTGAGGGTCGTCATGTGGATTTACGTCCCTACATTCTCCATCGGGGTGATGAAGTCCATGTCCATCCCGGCGGTTTAACGCGGGTAGCTCTACGCAAGGGTTCACTGGTGGTAAATTCCTCCCAAGGGGGCGGCAGCAAAGACACCTGGGTCTTAACGGAGTAGTTGCCAATGAGTAGGGGCGAAAAATCTTTCGCCCTCACCGCTGATCCCTGCAACGTGTCCTACTATCTTGAGATTGAACTAGGAAATAGTGTCTTTGATTAATCAGCTTAAGCTTCTGGCTAACGGAATTAATCCAAAAACAGGTGAAGTTTTAGGTGAAAAATCTTTAACAAATAGACCTGATGTTATTCGTATCCTGTTTGCGTTGGCTGAAGAACTGTCCTCTCTAGAAAATGGCAGCAAATCCAAATTAACGCCTGAAGATCGTCGGCAAAAAAACATCATGCAAGGTCGTCCCCCAAGGTCACATTTCCCTTGGAGTGACCAAGAAAAGGCTGCACTAGCTAGTGAATTCAAAAATAATCCTAGGATCAAAGACCTTGCTGAGTTGTTTGAACGTTCGCCTCTTGCGATTGCTGTTCAGTTACAAAAACTCATGCTAATTTCAGAAGAAGAACTTGATGCTTATCGTAATCAGTAAAAAATCTCAATATTGTATAGTCAAAAGATACAGCCTTTCCCTAAGTTACTCAACACAGTGTAATACCAATTCTCTAAATTGAATCTCTGGCGAACCCCGCCAAGCCAAGAACTGAAGTTTTTGGCTCAGAATGAAAACTTGTTAATGCAGGTTCGATGAGCCAGGGATTTAAATCTCTGGCTATTTGAGGGAATTGGTATAAGTTCATTTCTTATTCTATTTACCCATTCCCCATCTGCTTTTCAAAAGCTTGTCTGATCAATCCCATGACATAGGGTAAATCCTCCAGCCTTTCTAAACCAATCTCTACGTCACCATTACCCCACCGGCCAATATTTGTTACGTCTTTACAGATTCCCTTGGGATCATAAATCTCTGGGAATCGCATATTAAGCGATAGCCGCAGTCGCTTGGCTTGGGGCACGACATCTACAAAGTTAGTCTCCGCTTTGTAGGCGACATAAAGTTTCAAAAACTCCTCAGTTACACAGGGATCGAGGGCAATCACCTGTCTTCTAAGTGCCTCAAATAGTTTGCTGATCCCCGTATTAAGCAGATGGGGGTGATCATTGATGGTGTAGCCGTCCGTTTTTGGGGGCTTGACTTGATAGACATCGAGCACATCAGCCGCAACCTGGGGTGCTT
>RECT01000371.1 GCA_007693875.1 Spirulina sp. DLM2.Bin59 | reverse complement strand
TGGCGGGGGCAGATGCGGTCATGGGTGGGTCAAAAATTTCCATTGTAACGAGGATTGTAACGAGGATCGATGTCGGGTGTAGGATAGGCAAGGATGCAATGGACAGGGGAAAAAGAGGATGAGGGAGCGATTCTCCGATGGAGAGGCTACGCCAACGCAGACGGTGGGCGTGATTGGTGGGGGGCAGTTGGCCTGGATGATGGCCATGGCAGCGGCTCGCCTCGATTTAGATTTAATCGTCCAAACCCCAAACCCCACCGATCCGGCTTTGGCCTTGGTGGAGCAGGGGATTTTTGCCCCTGTGGGGGATGTGAGGGCGACGGAGGCATTGAGCGATCGCGCCTCGGTGATTACCTTTGAAAATGAATTTGTTGATCTCGATGGTTTGCAGGGGTTGGCCGATCGGGGGGTGTGTTTTCGCCCCAGTTTGGCCAGTTTGCGCCCCCTCTTGGATAAGTACGAACAGCGGCAAACCCTGGCCCGCCTGGGTTTGCCCACTCCCAAGTTTGGGCCAGTAACGACGGTGGAGGCGATCGCCTCCGATTACGGCTTTCCGGTGGTGATCAAGGCCCGTCGCCATGGCTACGATGGGCGGGGGACGTTCATTGTCAAAGATCAGGCAACATTACGCGCCCTCTGGCCCAGTTGGCAATTAACGGATTTGCTGGTGGAGGAATTCATCCCCTTTGAGCGGGAGTTAGCGGTGATGGTGGCGCGGGGCAGCGGCGGGGAGGTGCAGCTTTATCCGGTGGTGGAGACGGTGCAGGTGGATCAGGTCTGTCGGCGGGTGTTTGCCCCCGCCATGATTCCTGAAGGTGTGGCGAAGGAAGTGGGGGCGATCGCCTCCCAATTGATCACCGCCCTAGATGCTGTGGGCATTTTCGGCATTGAGTTGTTTTTAACAGCAGAGGGGCGGGTTTTGGTGAATGAAATCGCCCCCCGCACCCATAATTCGGGTCATTACAGTTTAGAAGCCTGCGATATTTCTCAATTTGAAATGCAATTGCGGGCGGTGACGGGTCAACCCTTACCCCCACCCCAATGGCTTTATCCGGGGGCGGTGATGGTGAATTTATTGGGGTTTGAGGTTTCAGAATCGGATTATTTACAAAAACGGGAGGCGATCGCCCAAATCCCCGGCGCAGTGGTGCGATGGTATGGCAAAGGAACATCCCAACCGGGCCGCAAGTTGGGCCATGTGACAGTCTGTTTAACGGCGGAGCAATGGGAGCAGCGAGAGGCGATCGCCTCCCAAATCGAAAACCATTGGTACAGTCAAGGTTTATCGTAGGGACTTTAGGCCGCTCCCCGCAATACTTGCTGCAACTGCTTATCGGCATAAACTTGGGAAATATGTTCCTGCTCTAAGCGTTGCTGGTGTTGACAGAGATGTTGATAAACCGCTGCTTCTGCGGCGGTGAGGTTGTCGAGAGTGGCCATCACCTTTTGATCCGCAACAATGAATTCACTAAACACTTCTAGAGTTGTAGAATCCATCATTACTGATTGGGTTTGGGGAAAATAAGCACGGAGTTGTGAGAGAATTTTAAACCCATCCACATCTAAATCGCCCCAATACCAAATGGGGCAATGGTGCAGCCAATCCACAGATTTTAAAGCCTGTACCGCATAACCTTTCCCAAATAAAGCAAAGGTATTACTAAACGGCGGAACTGTAAGAAAATTCATCAAATTTTCTGTAATAATCCAACCACAGCCTTGAAAATTCAAGCCTGCAAATTCAGAAATCGGTGTCGTTAAATCCGTAACGGGTAAATTTTTTTGCTGTTGGATGGCGGGATCTAAACAACGAAAGCGGATTAAAGGTTCTGAATATTTCAGACCAAAACAATGTTCAAAGCTTGTCTCGCCCGATTCGCTATTTACAAACAACTGTTCTGGCGGTAAAATTGCCTCTAAAAGAGAACGCAAAATGCCCTTATTGTGTTCAATAAATTTAGTATGGACGGCGATGGGTAACTCACGAATATAGCAGTGGGGCGTAGGATGGGTTTGGAAATATTGACAGACTTTGAGTAAATCGGGCCAGCGATCGCCATATTCAATCACCTGTAGGGGTTTAAGTTGTAACCAAGTTTCCAACGCCGGAACTTCTGCCCGAATCAAAGCCACTGAAGTTTTAAACTGAGCAAATTCTTTGACTTTACTAATCAGTTTTAAATAATCTTTTTCTCCCTCAATCACAATCCGCTGCGGGAGTGATTGCTCCCCATATTTACGCAGATAGCGGGTTTCCCATTTAATCCCATAGCCATAACCGATGGTCTCGTGAGCCTGATTTTGCAATTGATGAACGCCATCCCGCAAAGCAAGATAGTCTTTAGGCAACGTACCCACCGGCAAAGAGAGGGGAAAAAATTGCTCCTCTCGAAGCCAAGCCTTCAGAAAAGCAGCATAGCGGCGGTTAAGTTTTTGGCGAATTTGAGTCGGATCAATCATGCTATTTCAAGGAGGAGCAGTTTGAGCTAAATCATTAAGAAGCCGATAAGCGACGATTTTCTCGGTATTTTTCAATGGTAATTGAAGCAATACTCGAACAATCCCCTTCAGGAGTATTCGCGACAAAATGGAGGCTGTGAATATAGGGTTCAATCACATTAATTTTATCCTTGGGCGTAATCACCAAAAGCTGAAGCCCTAGATTTTTAAATAACTCCATGACATAACAAGCATTGTTGTCATCAGATTTACTAAAAGCTTCATCAATGACCACAAAGCGAAAAGATTTTTGCCCGGCTTGATTTAAGCCAAATTGGTAGGCGATCGCCGACGCTAAAATTGTATAAGCCAGCTTCACCTTTTGCCCCCCAGATTTACCTGATGAGTCGGTATGGTGTTCCTTTTCTTCATGGTCAGCCTGATACCGCTCACTCACGGAAAAGTCAAGCCAATTACGCACATCCGTCACCAAACTCGTCCACCGCTCTTCCTGCTTAAAGCGTTTGATCAAGCGGTCTTGAATATTTTTAAACCGAATTTCATTGGCTTCTGGGGTTTGATGAGCCACATTGCCTAAGCAAACCATTAAATCTTGTTTAAAGTCGCGAATTTCACGATTGCGGCTGGCTTCACAACAGAGATAAATATAGGTGGAATCTGTGTAGTTAATCCTTTGAAGTGACTGATTAATTTGATTAACTTTATCCCTAATTTCTTCCTCCTCCATTTCCAGCCTTGATTTAAACCCTACAATCGCATCAATAATTGTGTGTTCCATTAACTCTTTAAAACGTCGCTCGTGTCGCGGTAAATCCTCCTGCTCAACCTTAGCTTTAAACTGTAGATATTCATCTAAATAATCGAGGTTTGTGCCCAACTCCGAAGTAATTTCAGGAAATGCTGTTTTGAAATTCCACATCTGCATTGTTAAAGAACTTGCAGAACTTTCCTGCTGCTTATCCATTTGGCGAAGACGGTCTTGAAGATAATCCCGCAGATCATTTTCATCCTCAGTAATCGTTGCCAGAGTTAGGCTATATTGGCGGAGTTTAACCGCCCGCTGCTTGGCAAAGGTGGCGATCGCCTCCGGATCTACCCCGACCAACTTGGTGACACAGGCTTGCTGTTCTTGCAAAAATCGGGATTGGCGATTTTCTAGTTGTGCCATTTCACCAATGAGAGTATCACGGGTTTTCTGCGTGGATTCAATTTCTGCTCGAATTGTCTCCAATTGAGTTTGGAGGACTTTAAGGTGATTAGAACTAGCCTCTAACTCCTGTTGTTGCTCTAGGAGTTTTTGATAATCCAGTTCTTTGCTATGCCAATCAATGGCTAGAAATTGATTAAAATTGAGAAAATCCTGTAACCAAGATTTTTGCTGTTCTCGCTGTTTGCGTTGGCGATCTAAATCTTGGATTTCCCGATCAATGGCGGCTAAAGCCTGCTTCACTTGACGGAGTTCTTGCTCCAATGCTTGAATTTTATGTTCATTCGTCCATCCCAAAATAAAATTGCGGCGATCGCCAATTTGGGTACGGTCATCCTTTTCATGGCGATCGCCCCCATGCTTAATCAATCCCATAGCAGTTAAAGCACGCTTTTCATGGCGAAATGCGGTCAAGTCTTCACAACAAACATAGTTAAACTGCTCCACAAGCTGTGCCTGTAACCATTGGGCAAAAACGGGATGATCCTGCTTAATTTCCAACTTATGGGGAACTCGTTGGGGATCTAAACCGCGTTGGGTGGGATTTGGGGCTAAAGGACGAACACGATAATAGACAAAACGCCCCTTTAAATGGGTCTGATGAACATAGGTATTCACCGCATCATAATCAGCTTCTGAAACTAACACCCGCAGGCCGAAACCCCGCAAGAGCCGTTCAATTGCCCCCTCCCACATTGATTCTCCTTCACGGACTTGGAGCAATTCCCCAATAAAGGGGAGTGCTGTTGGTGCTAACCCTAAGTCAGCGGCGAGGCGATCGCGCACCTGGAGCGTTTCCCTCGGAATCTGGTTTTTTCGTTGTCGCAGGGAAGCCAATTCATCATGGAGATGCTCCGCATCTTTAGCCAAGGTACTGCGATTGCTAATCTGCTGATCTCGCTCTGTTTGGAGGTTATCTAAAATTTTTGCAATCTCTCCCCCCAAGATTTCCCCTTGGGAGCAGTTCTCATAAAATCCGGCATCATCTCGATAGGGCTGGAGTTGTAAACGGTTCGCTAGATCGTTGTACCGTTCTGCTTTTTGTTTGCGACTCCTGACCTCTTGCTGGCATTGCTGAATTTGCTGTTTAATTGCCTGGATTTGTTGACCGACTCGATCACTTTTAAGATTAAAATCTAGTTCTTTCTCTTGATGTCCTAAGCCTTCTAAATGCTGATCAATTTCACTGCATCGAGATTGTGATTGCTGTAACTTTTTATCAATGATCGTGAGTTCGTGGGATAATAACCCTTGTTTTTGGTGAGCAAAAAATGCCGAAACAATTTGGCATTGTTGTTGAACTATTTCTCCCTCCTGTTTCAGTTGCTCATACTTTTCAGCTTCAGCAGTTAAAGGAACGAGAGCTTCCAGTTGTTTGCGGGCATTTTGGATCGCCGTGTGGGAAATGGTGAGGTTTTCGTAGCTTTCCTGAAGTTCACGAATTTTGGTTTGAAAATCTGATTTTTCAAGCATATGATCGCGCACAAAACTATTTAAGCCCCCCACCTCTTTAATGCTCACGGTTTGATTGAATAAGTCTAGGGCTTTTTCGGACTGTAAACCTAAACGCTTCCGAAAACTTTGATTATATTTACTGAACTGGTCATAAACTTCTGCTCCAAGGGTTTTCAGTTGTTTTTTGAGATCAGAAATATGGCGAAATTGGGAGAAATGAGAGGCGATCGCCAATTCCCGATCCGCCACTAGAAAAAACTTTTTAACGGCCCCTTCTTCGATCCATAACACCTGCGCTAGGGTTACGCCTTCCGGCTCCTGGCCTAAGTCAAGCTCAAGTTTAACATTTTCAAAATAGGCTAGCAGTATTGACACAGTTCCCTTTTGCCGCAATAACTTCGGCTTTGAGCCATAGGATTCATCGGAACGAATCTGGCTATAGGCTCCCTGAATATAGCTTCTTTCACTCCGTTCTTTTTTCCCAGTGGAGGTGGAGGCTTGGTTATAATTGCGGCTGCGATTGGGGACTAAAAGGGTGAGTAAACCATCCACAAGGGTTGATTTTCCTGACCCATTTTTCCCCGTAAGCAGGGCAGTATTGCCCTGTAACTCCAAAACCCAAGGCCGTTGATCAAAGGTTCCCCAATTTAACACCTCAAATCGTTGCAGACGGAACCCAGCGAGGTTAAGATGGTGGTCATTCATGGTTGGCTCCGGGGGTAGATGCATTGAGCGTGATTAACTTCGCTTTGAGGTTTTCTAGCATAGTTGCGTCAATTTTTGCTTTTAAGATGGGGCGGACTTCATAGTTATTATCATCTCCAGTTAATCGCTTTAAAAAACCAAATTCTACTGCCTGCTTAACCAGAGTGTCAATATCACGGCGTAGTTTTTCTTCATTGTTAGAATCAGGGAGATAGGGTGCGAATAAATCTCGAATTTTTTCAATAGAAATCACCAATCGCCCCGTTGCATCACTAATATCAAACTGCTGAAGCTGTTCCCGCAGCAACACTAAAAAAACGGTGAGCTTAAAACTTAAGGGATGGCGAGCAATGAGGCGAGGTAAAGACTCTCCAGGGTTTTCCGGATCAGGTTCCGGCTGTTCAAGATAGGCAAGGCCTTCAATTTCATAGTTGCGAATTTCCAAGCCGATTTTGCCGAAATATTCTTGAATTGCACTGAAATGACTTTGGAGGCGATCCCAATGGGGATCGTCACTATAGATCGCCCCTTGGAGGAGCTTGAGGATGACGGAAGCGTAAGGGGGCGTAGACATCGTGATCATCAGCGGTGAAAAATGATTTGTGGAAGGGCGAGCCGCAGTTGTATATCTGGCTCTAGGCTGTTAATCGTAATCGTTTCTAGCTGGTCTGGGTTAATGTGATGGCGATCGCCCTTGTTGGCAATATCCAAATAGGCAACCACCTCCGGCAAGCCTTGGGTGATGGGATAAATTTTGATCAGTTGTGCCAGAGTGATGGTGGCATAGTTCCGCAACAATGCGTCGATTTGACGGTGTAACTGCCGTTCATCAATATAAAATTGATTGTACAGTTCCGCGAGTTCCGTCTCAAGATTGACGGGGGTTAAATCGGTAAAATCAAGGTTAAAGGTTTGCCGTTCTGGTTTGATCAAGGCATGGAGGGGGCGAGCCATGACTAAATTGATCTCAGGATCCCCCGTGATTTGCCAAAAATTGGACTCTTGCTGATGGGATGGATCGAGGTTGAGGGCAAGGCGTTGGACTTCTAAAATGAGTTCGGCAACCCGGCGATTTTCGTTTAAGTTGCGCTCATCGAGCATCTGACGCAATTTTTCTGTGAGGCGATGGTTGGATTGGACAATGTATTCCCCGGCATTGAGGAGGTTGCGCTCAATGCTCCGTAATACGGTATATTCTTGGGTGACGCTTTTCAGTTCTTCGAGATTATAAACGGTATTAATTAAAGATTTTAATTCCTGTCGCTTTTCCATGGACATCAAAAACGTCCAAAACGCATAAAAACTCCGCCCCTGATCAGATTCTTTCAGTTCTTGATCCGCATCTAAAACCCGATTCACTAAGGCTCCTTTGCGGCTATTTTCCTGCAATTGGGCTTCTTGGATCGTGCGGGTGAGGTTGCGGAAATTTTGCTCAATGGCTTTAAAATCTGCCATCAGTTGCCGGGTGGTATTGTTAGCGGCGAGGAAGCGTTCCCGCAGTTGGGTGGTGTTGTAGCGTTCAACGGTTCCGGTGGCGCGGATTTGGTCAATTTCCTGCTGGAGGCGATCGCGATCGCGTTCTAGCTGCGTAATGCGGGTTTCAATATCCGTCGTGCTGCGGTCTTGAATTTCCTTAAGGTAGCTAAAAATTTGTAAAAACCGTGATTCTGTACCGACAAATTCATCCCGTTGTTGCAAATCTTCGAGCCAGATGATCGCTTTTTCCATCGGGGGGGTGAGGGAAAGCATCGGATCATCACTTTGGTTAAAGGTTTTCCGCAACAGTTGCGCTTCACACCATTCGTTTAAATAGTCCTTGGGCGATCGCGGGTAGACTTCCGCTTCCTCCCGGCGCAACCATTCCAGATAATCCTCTAAACGGGTTTCAAGTTCGGGCTGGGGGAGTTCGAGAACGGGTTTAACTTTAAACTGTCGGTACAAAAAGCTGATAATCAGCGGCGCGTTGCGACTCCGCAACAGTTTCAGTGTGGCAGAATGCTCTAGTTCAGCTTTGAGGGTGTCGTGATCCATGGAAAAACGGCTAGACTCAACCTTTTAAACTTGATCCAGCCTAGCAGAGGGCGATCGCCCTCCCCTGATTATTCCTAAAAATCTTAATAAATGCGCGAATGATCTCACGCCGTTAACGTTGGGTTTAATAACTGATCCCGCCACCTCTCCACCTGCTTACCGTAGCGGCGGGCAGATAAACCATTGGCAAGATAATCCATCGCCCGTTGATAATCCGCGATCGCCAAATTCCAATCCCCCCGGAGGTGATACGTCCGTCCCCGCTCCCCATAAACCCGACCCTTCAAACGACTGCCCAACACCAACACCAAATCAAAATTCTCAATCGCCAAATCGTATAGCCCCAAATCCCGGTACGTAATCCCCTGATTGATCCAAGCGTGGAGATTGCCAGGGTTGAAATCCAACGCAATTTGATAATCCGCGATCGCCTCCCCCAACTTCCCCTGAGCCACCGCACAATTCGCCCGGTTATTATAGGCACTATCCAAACGAGCATCCAACGCGATCGCCTGGCCATAGTCCCGATCCGCCTGCTCGTATTCCCCCAGGCGAAAATACATCAAACCCCGATTGTTATAATCCATCGCACTGTTGGGATACTCGGCAATCAGGTGATCGAGAAGGGCGATCGCCTCCCCATAATTCCCTTGATTGGCATGTTCAAGGACGAGGGCCCGGCATTGACGAGCCACCTCATCAGCCTCATGGGTAACAGTCTGACGCTCTTCTTGATCCCAACGCATAAGGATTGACCTCCACGGAACAATAATTCTAAGCCTAGGACGGAGTTGGGGCCCCATGGGCAGAGCTTGTGTCACTCTAGGCAACTGGCTAGCTCAAATGGCACCACAACAATGGACTACAGATCCACTGGGGCAAATTTCGCACCATTACGGATTAATCTCTGTTGAGGGATGTTGCGCAATTGCTCCGGAGGGGGTGGGAATTGCTAAAATTCATGGGCAATACACCGCCCACCTGGGCCGGCAATCCGCGTCAGCGCGTCCATCGCCCCAACCCATTCATAAATTTATTGATGAATACAGCCTTATTTCCCAACGCCCCCGATGTCCAAGCCAGTGATTACTGTGTTTTTGGTCTGGCCACCTGCTTTACCCGCGAAGATGGTGAGGTGAAGGAGGTGCAGGTGGTGGAACCCATCCCCTCCGCTGCCCTCGAAGCCCTGTTTAAAGGCATTCCCACCTCCTATCAGTACGCCTGCGGCAAGCCCTTGGGGGAATTTTTCGAGGGGGAAAATCTCGCCATGCCCCCAGAATTCCCCCCCCCGGCTCAGTTTTGCGAAAACTTTGCCGCCCGCACCGTCGCCGCAGCTCGTACCTATCAGCGATCGCAGCAAGCCCAAACCCTGATCCCGGTGGGAACCCAAAAGGCAGATTTTAACTTTTCCACCGAGCGGAAGCGCGTCCTCAATGCCGATAACATCGTCAGCACCGAGGATAATGTGAAACAGCACAGCTACACCCATCAGGTGCTCTAAATGCGGGTTCAATCCCTGTGGATCTATCCCATTAAAGGGGCAAGGGGGATCGCCCTGGAACAGGTGCGGGTCATGGCCACCGGGTTTGAGTACGATCGCCACTGGATGATCGTTAATCCCCAGGGGCAATTTATGACCCAACGGCAACATCCCCAATTGGCGCGGCTGGTGGTGGCCATCACCCCCAAGGGTCTCCGCCTATCCTTGGGGGAAAACCTGGCCCCGATGGTGATTCCCCTCGCACCGACGGGGACAGAATGCCCGGTGCAGGTGTGGCGCACGGAGACGATCGGATTGGATCAAGGGGAGGCGATCGCCCAATGGTTAAGTCACCACCTCGCCACTCCCTGCCGGTTAGTGGCCCAATCCCCCCACCACCCGCGCCCCACCGACCCCGCCTATGCCCCAGGGGGACAGGTCAGTTTTGCCGATGGTTATCCGGTGTTGCTGACGAATACGGCATCTTTAAAGGATTTGAACGAACGGATCGAGGCTAATCAGGGGGAACCGGTGGGGATGGAGCGGTTTCGCCCCAATTTAGTGATTGAAAGTGGAGTTGCCTTTGGGGAGGATGCATGGCGATCGCTCTCCATTGGTGCAGTGAACTTTAAGGCGGTGAAGGGGTGCGATCGCTGCATTGTCACGACAACAGATCAACATACCGGCGCAAGAAACCCCAACAAAGAACCCCTCAAAACCCTCGCCACGTTCCGCCAACGTCAAGGCAAAGTCTACTTTGGCGAAAACCTCATCCCCCAAACCGAGGGCGTGATCCAGGTCGGGGATGAGGTCACGATCACCCTGTAGGGGCGAAAAATCTTTCGCCCCGGATCTTTCGCCCCCGATCTAAGGAACCATACAGGGCTTGAGTTGCGTATCAATTTTGCGAATATGGTTAATAAACCAATCCAAGAGATTTTGGTTAATTTGCAGCACTAGCATAAAGCTAGGGCCATGGGCTTTAAATTCCGCTTTGATCTCGTTGTAACTGGTGATAAATTGCCGATGGGCCTGATCATTCGTCGTGGCAATGGGGCATTTATAGCGGTGCATACATTTCTCCTCAAAGCCAAAATGCTGCTCCACATACCCATCCAAGAAATGGATAATTTTTTGAATTTCTTCCTGTGCTTTGTTGTCCTTTAAGGCATCCACTAAAAGATTCATCTGATCAATCATCAACTTGTGTTGATGGTCAATTTCCGGAATCCCAATCTTTAACGAATCATCCCAAGCTAATGGCATTTGTGCTTTGCTCCATTGCCGCCTTTTATTCATTCATTATCACCATAAACTCGTGAAAAATTTGTGAAAATTTCAC
The DNA here is from genome assembly GCA_007693875.1 of Spirulina sp. DLM2.Bin59. GTDB lineage: Bacteria > Cyanobacteriota > Cyanobacteriia > Cyanobacteriales > Spirulinaceae > Spirulina. The sequence continues at coordinate 2,736 of RECT01000371.1, read as the reverse complement.
CCGATCCGCGAATTGTCTTATTTTGTTACAATTGCAGTCAACCCCCTCCCCTAGAGATGCGCTAAAATTACGCCATGCTCTACCCTCCATGCCCATGAGCCATTCCCCCACCCCTCGCCCCACGGGTTGGCAGTTTTGGATCGATCGCGGCGGCACATTCACCGACATTGTCGCCCAAAGCCCTACGGGCCAAATCCACATCCATAAACTGCTCTCAGAAAATCCCGCTCACTACCCCGATGCCCCCCTCCAAGGTATCCGCGCAATCCTAGGATTAAAGGGTGATCAATCCATCCCCAAAGGACAGATCAGCAGTATTAAAATGGGGACAACGGTAGCCACCAATGCCCTCTTGGAACGGAAGGGGGATAGGACGGTATTTGTCACCACCCAAGGTTTAGGGGATATCCTCCGCATTGGGGATCAGCACCGTCCCGATATTTTTGCCCGTCACATTGTTTTACCGGAACTGCTCTACGAGGCGGTGATTGAAGCGGAAGAACGCTACAGCGCAACGGGGGCAGTGATTACGCCGTTAAATTTGGTGAAAATTCGCCAAGATTTGCAGCAAGCCTACGATAGCGGCATCCGGAGTTGTGCCGTTGCCCTCCTCCATGGCTACCGCTACCTTGCCCATGAATTAGCCATTGGGGAAATTGCCCGTCAAGTCGGGTTTACGCAGATCTCCCTTTCCCACCAAGTTAGCCCCCTGATGCGGTTGGTGGGCCGGGGGGATACCACCGTTGTCGATGCCTATTTATCCCCCATTTTGCGCCGCTATGTCGATCAGATCGCCGGCCAACTCCCCCCCGATACGCCGTTAATGTTCATGCAATCCCACGGCGGCCTCACCGATGCGGCTCAATTTCAGGGTAAGGATAGTATTCTTTCGGGGCCAGCGGGGGGCATTGTCGGGGCGGTGAAAACCTGTGCGATCGCCGGGTTTACGAAAATTATCGGTTTTGATATGGGGGGCACATCTACCGATGTGAGCCACTATGCCGGCAGCTATGAACGGAGCTTTGCCACGGAAATTGCCGGGGTACGGTTGCAAACCCCGATGTTGGCGATCCATACGGTGGCGGCGGGGGGCGGTTCGATTTTGCGCTATGAGGGGGGCGGTTATCAGGTGGGGCCGGCTTCGGCGGGGGCGAATCCGGGGCCGGCGGCCTATGGCCGGGGCGGGCCGCTGACGATTACCGATTGCAATGTGGTGGTGGGGAAGATTCAACCGGCCTTTTTCCCCCAAGTGTTTGGCCCTGACGGGGATCAGCCTTTGGATCGGGAGGGGGTGATGGAGCAGTTTGAGGCGTTGCGGGCTGCGGTGGGCGATCGCCGTTCCATTGCGGAAATGGCCACGGGATTTTTAAGGGTGGCGATCGCCACCATGGCCAACGCCATCAAAAAAATCTCCCTCGAACGGGGCTACGATGTCAGCGATTACACCCTTTGCTGTTTTGGGGGGGCGGGGGGGCAGCACGCCTGTTTATTGGCGGCAGCCTTGGGAATGCAGCGGGTGATCATCCATCCCTATGCGGGGGTGTTGTCTGCCTATGGCATTGGTTTGGCGGAGCGGCGGGTCTTGCGGGAGCGGGCCATTGAGGCGGAGTTAGGGGAGGTTTTTGGGGAATTGGCGGGGATGGCTGAGGGGTTAGCGACAGCAGGAGCGCAGGAATTGCCCCCAGGGGTGAAGTTAACCCAGATCGCCACCGTTCAATTGAAATATAGCGGCACAGATAGCACCTTAGAAATTCCCCTCGGGGATTTAGCCGAGATGATCGCCGCCTTTGAATCCCAACACCGCCAACGGTACGGTTTCATCATGGCGGGGCGGGCTTTAATTGTGGAGGTTTTAACCGTGGAATTGATTACGCCGGGAGAGATACCGCCGGAAACGGTTCAGCCCCAGCGTCAAGGGGGCGAGGTGGAGCCGGTGGCGAGAGTGCCGCTATTTGTGGGCAATAGTTGGCAGGAGGGGCCAGTATTTCAACGGGAGGATTTGGCGGCAGGGGATGAGATCCAAGGGCCGGCGTTGATTGTGGAGGCGACGGGAACGACGGTGATTGAGCCGGGATGGTGGGGAACGGTGAATGATTATGGTCATTTACTGTTGACGGGATCCCCCCTGCCCCCCTTAACAAGGGGGGTTCAAGAGCAAGATCCGGTGTTGTTGGGGGTGTTTAACCATTTGTGGCGGGCGATCGCTGAACAAATGGGGACAACGCTCCAAAATACCAGCTATTCCGTCAACATCAAGGAGCGCCTCGATTTTTCCTGTGCCATTTTCGATGGGGCGGGGCAATTGGTGGCCAATGCCCCCCATATTCCGGTGCATTTGGGTTCCATGGGGGCCAGTGTGGCCAGTTTAATTGCCGCCCAAGGGGGAATGTTTGCCCCTGGGGATGTCTATGCCTTGAATAATCCCTATAACGGCGGCACACATTTGCCGGATATTACGGTGATTACGCCGGTATTTGTGGAGGGTTTTCCAAAACCCGCCTTTTTCGTCGCCTCCAGGGGCCACCATGCCGATATTGGCGGCATTACTCCCGGCTCAATGCCCGCCCACAGTACCCACATTTCAGAGGAAGGGGTGATGTTGAATCATGTCCTTCTGGTACATGATGGCGAATTTCAGGAGGCGGCGATCCGCAAACAGTTAACCGCTGGCCCCTATCCCGCCCGCAATCCTGATCAAAATATTGCCGATCTCCAGGCCCAAATTGCCGCCAATGC
>RECT01000009.1 GCA_007693875.1 Spirulina sp. DLM2.Bin59 | reverse complement strand
CCATAATTCCCACAACATCCCCCCCCGCCAGTGATACAATACGGGCAGATTTAATATGCCATTAACAATTGCAGGAGAAACAACCATGGATTTTGATTGGCGGATTGTTGTTGTACTCGGCCCCCTCCTCATCGCGGCAGGTTGGGCCGGCTTCAACATCTTTGCAGCAGCATTAGGTCAAGTTCAGGGCCTCCTCAACAAAAAGTAAAAAGAGGACCGGCATCAAACCGCTCCCCCTACCCCCCGACAACGGGGGGTTTTGTTTGAGAAAAGAGGATAGAGCAGAGAGGAAAGAGAAGAAAGGAGGATGGAGAAGAGAGGATAGAGGAAGTTTAACCTCACTTCTCACTTCCCACTCCTCACTCCCCCACCATCGGACTCACCCGCTCCAACTTCGCCCCCAAACCCCGTAACTTCGCCTCCAAATTGTCATAACCCCGATCCAAATGGTGTAACCCCTTCACCACCGTTTCCCCCTGGGCCGCCAGCCCCGCCAACACCAACGCCGCCGAAGCCCGCAAATCCGTCGCCATGACCGGCGCACCAGATAAAAACGGCACACCCTGAATAATTGCATTGTGACCCTTGAGGCGAATATCCGCCCCCATCCGCACCAACTCCGCCACATGGCGCAACCGATTCTCAAACACCGTTTCGGTAATCACACTGTTCCCCTCACTCAACGTCATCAACGCCATAAACTGGGCCTGCATATCCGTAGGGAACCCCGGATAGGGCAGGGTTTCAATATCCGTCGCAATGCGGCGATCGGGAATAATCCGCAGCGAATTCCCCGTATCCTGCACCACCTCAGACCCCATTTCCCGTAACTTGGCAATCACAGGGGATAAATGATCCGGAATCACCGGAGCAATGGTGATTTCTGAATGGGTAATCGCCCCCGCCACCAAAAACGTCCCCGCCTCAATGCGATCGGGAATGATGCTGTAGTCCACCGCATGGAGGCGAGGCACGCCACTAATCGTGATTGTATTCGTCCCCGCACCGCGAATCCTCGCCCCCATCGCCCGGCAGAAATTCGCCAAATCCGACACCTCCGGCTCCTGAGCCGCATTCTCAATGGTCGTCTCCCCTTCTGCGAGGGTTGCTGCCATAATTAAGGTTTCCGTTGCCCCCACACTGGGATAATCCAGATAGATCTTGCCCCCCTTCAACTTACCCCCCGGCACATCCGCATGGACAATGCCATGCTCAATGCGCACCTGCGCTCCCAACGTTTGCAACCCTCGCACATGGAGATCCACCGGCCGCGCCCCAATGGCACAACCCCCCGGCAAAGGCACCCGCGCCGTCCCCAATCGCGCCACCAACGAACCGATAATGAAAAAGCTCGCCCGCAACTTCGAGACGAGATCATAGGGTGCTTTTGAGGTGGTGAGGTGGTGGGTGTCAAGGTCAAGGACACCGTTTTGATAATTGACCCCAATGCCCAACGCTTCCAAAACCTGGTTCATCCGCGCAATATCCGTGAGGTTCGGGACATTGCGGAGCCGACAATGGTCAGGACAGAGCAGCGCGGCAGCCATAATCGCCAGGACAGAATTCTTGGCGCCGCTAATCTGCACCTGGCCCGACAGCGGTTGCCCACCCCAAATATGGAGCGATGGGCCATCATCAAGGATTTCGGGGCCAGGGGTGGCGATGGATAGATCGGGGCTGAGGGATGTTTTTTCCACAATCACAAGGGTTAGGGTTGAGTAAAAGAGTCGGAATTGATTTTTGGTTTAAATTCTACAGCAAAGGCGAAAAAAGTCTAGGGCAAGGTTTTGTTTGTCAAGGCTTTGTAAACTACAATTCCGAAATTGTAAAGAACTGCCTGGGTTGCCTTGACCTGCTCTCGATGGCATGGCCACCCATGGGGTTAACACCCTTGACCTGCCAACAACAAAATCCTCGCTCCCAAATGCCCAACGATACTACAAATTTTGGTTCATGATGGATGTTCTTTGGTTGGATTGTTTTTCTACACCCTTTGACCGTCGTCATGTGGGGGATACAGCGGCGGCGCTCAGTCGATTGGCCCAAAATGGTGAATTTATTGCACCGGGCATTGTGGTTCCGGTGACAGCATTGACGGATTTTTTGAAGCAAATTGGTGAGGATCATCAGCTCCTCAGGGATTTATTGGATCGCTCCCTCCGCTTTGATGGCGGGAATTATCGGGTTTTACACCACCTGGCTCGCAAGATCCGCCAATTAATCGAGACCACACCCCTCCCCCCTGCCCTCACAACGGCTCTAGAGGCGACGCTGCCGCGTTTGGCTAGCCCCATGGTGCGGCTCTCTCCTTCGTTGGTCTATGGCAGGGGCCAGGGGTTGAGGGTGGAGCAGATGTGGCGATCGCCCTCCGTCCCCAATCAAATCCTCTCGGTGAGCGCAGCGCTGCAAAACCTGTGGGGCGAACTGTTTGCCGCCCGCAATCTTTTCTATTGGCATCGACAGGGGGTGGTGATTGCGGATCTGCTATTGGCGGTGCTCATTCAGCCGGTGGTGGCGGCCCGGGCCAGCGGCACATTGACGATTGAGGCAACGGGCTGGGCCATTGATGCGATCCGGGGCCTCCCACACCCGGAGGGCTTCCCCATCCCCGCCTCTGACCATTACCGGGGCCGTTGGCAGGGTGGGGAGGTATCCCAATGGTGCGATGGCAAACAACACCATGCCTATTACTTGGACAGTGAACCGGAGGAGGGGCAATGGAT
>RECT01000010.1 GCA_007693875.1 Spirulina sp. DLM2.Bin59 | reverse complement strand
ACGCGAACGCCAGCTCCAACCCCTGCCGCCTTGGCACCCTTTGCCCCCCGGGGGGGGCTGATGAGGGGGTATCGGTGCAGGTTTCTGCCTATTGCCCGATCCAAAAACGGGGGGGCAGTACGTTGATCTGTTGTGAATACATCACCCTCCGGGGTACAGCGGCAGCATTAGAGCGCATCGGCGGTGTCATTTCCGCCTTGATGATCCCCGAACTACCCAAGTTTATTTGGTGGAAAGCTACGCCCCAACCGGATTATCCCCTCTTTGAGCGGTTGTCTGAATATTGCGACTGTTTAATTGTGGATTCCAGCAGTTTTGTGCAGCCGGAGGTGGATCTGCGCTGTTTAGGGGACTTGTTGGCCGATCGCTTGGTGGTGGCGGATTTGAATTGGCGACGGTTGGCCCCCTGGCAAGAGTTAACCGCTGAAGCCTTTGATCCCCCAGAACGGCGGAATCATATTTGGGAAGTGGATCAGGTGGTGATCGACTACGAAAAGGGCAACCCGGCCCAAGCCTTGATGTTTTTGGGTTGGCTAGCCAGTCGTCTCCAATGGACTCCCATGAGCTACAGCTATGAAGGGGGGGATTATGATATCCGCCGCGCTCAGTTTCTGGGTAAACATCAGCGCACCGTTGAGGTGGAATTAGCCGGGATTCCTACCGCCGATTGGGGGGAAGTGCCGGGGGATTTGATCAGTTTAAAACTGGCTTCTACAAACCCCAAGGCCGATTGTGGCACGGTGCTCTGTTCAGAAACCACCGGCTGTATGCGGATGGAGGCCGGCGGCGGGGCGCAATCGCTACGGATCAATCAGGTTTCTTCCTTGACGGATCAAAAAACGGAGCAGTTATTGGGGCAACAGTTACAACGCTGGGGTCAAGAGGTGCTCTATAGCGAGAGTATGGCGATCGCCCATGAGATTTTGGCGTTGGGGGATTTGGGGAAATAGGGAACGGGGAACGGGGAACGGGGGGATGTCCTTAAACCCCGCGCATCGGGTGGGTAATGGGTTTATTGCTCACCCTTGCGTTATTGGGATTAAAACGAAAATGTGGTGCGTAAACCCGCAATCACAATCGGATCGCTCCCGGCGTTATGCCCCGAATTGAGTAGCAAAATTACCCCTGGTGTGAGCGTGACATGGCGCGATAATTGCCACCGATAGAAGGCTTCGAGGTGATAGGTACTGTCTCGCCGGCCGCCATTGGTATTGGGGGCTAAATTCCCCTCATAAATCCCTGGTAAATTCCCCGTTAACACCCCATTCACCGTTAAATTGCTTTGGGTAATCCGGGGCGGAACGCCAAAGAAAATCCCGCCGTAATTCCCCTGACCCAAGAGATCGGGGAATTGCAACGAAACCATCCAGTTATGGGTTTGCGCCGACCCGGCATGATTCACCTGGCGGGATGTGGTGAACCCGACCCAGCCGCCCAAGGTGACACCATCGGTAATGGCCCAGTTGGCCGTCGCTCCAAAGGCATCGGTATTGAATCGCGCTGCGGTAAATGAGGAAATATCGCTATCTCCGACTCCGGTTTGCAGCCGTCCGGCGTTGGAGCCGGAATAGGCATGGAGATAGTACAGAGCTAGGTCAATGCGATCGGTGGGGGTGAGGAAGGCTTGAACGCCTGCGGTATAGCTATCATTGAAGAGGCCAGCGGTGGAAGCATTGGCAAAGGGAGCCGAGTAGACCCCTTGGAGGCTGATGGTGCGGCTGGGTTGCCAGTCGAAGCCGATCCCGGCGGTGGTTGCGCCGATTTGGATGATCGGGTTACGTTGGGCAAAGCGGGAGAGGGGGCCAAAGCCAGCACTTTCGACCCGTGAGGGGCCGCGAAAGACGTTGACGGGGTTCACGCCTGCGGGGCCGACGATCATCGCGAGATTATTGGTGAGGAGTTGGCGATAGCTAACATCGCTGAGGATGAGGTTATTGTTGGTGTTGGATTCGTAGCCGAGGCGGGTGAAGTTGTTGTTGAGCAGCCCAAAATTACTGGTGAAGTCGCTGGTGTTGAGGTTGCCCGCTTGCATCCCAGTGATGAGAAAACTGCGCGGGCTGAATTGGGTGAGTAGGGTGAGTTGGGCGTTGTAGCCGAAGCTGATGGTGTCGTTGAGGTCGGGGGTGTCGGGGTTGCCGTCTCTGCCAAAGGTTCCGTCGGCTTTTTGGGCATCGGCGCTGTTGCTAAAGCGTCCTTGCAGTCCCATCACCACTTGACCGTAGAGTTTGGTGGTGGTGGAAAATTGGTTATCGCTGAGGAAGTTAACGCGGCTTTCGAGGTTGTCGATTTGGCCCCCAAGGGTGGCGAGTTCGGTTTCAAACTCGGCCATGAGGCGGCGCAGGGTTTCGAGGTCGTCACGGGTGACAAAATCGCCGTTTGCGGTGAGGAGGGTTTCTAGCACATTGGTGCAGGCGTTGAGTCCGGCGGCGAATTCGTAGCGGTTGAGGGGGCGTGATCCTTGAAATGTGCTGTTGGGATACCCCTGGAGGCAGTTGTAGCGTTGGATCAGGTCGTTTAAGGCGGTATAGGCCCAGTCGTTGGGGTCTATGTCTCGCAGTTGGTTGACGCTGGTGACTTGGCCCATGCTGTCGGGGTTGAGGAGGTCGGCGGCTTGGGTGCTGGCGGTAGGAAAATTGTGGAGGGTTTGGGCGGTGGCGGGGTTGGCGAGGGCAAGGGTGAGGAGGGCGGTGTAGGGAATGGGGTTAATTGAGGGGTTCACTGTGACA
>RECT01000107.1 GCA_007693875.1 Spirulina sp. DLM2.Bin59 | reverse complement strand
CCCCCCCCCCCCCACCCCCCCCGGGGCCCCCCCCCCCGGGGGGGGGCGGCGTTTCCTGGGGTGGGCGTAAACCCGGCAAGGGTTTGGCCCCTTCGGGGGTTAGCTCCGGCAGGGGTTGCAAATTGTCGGGGCGATTGGGATTGGGGTCAAGGGGGCGATCGTCAGAGGTCATGGTTTAAAAGAACGTGAAAGACAGCGGCGGCGGCGGCGTTAGTCTACCTTAGGCAGGGGAGCCAAACAAGCCAACAATTCTTTGCTATTGAACAGCATCGGCAAAAAGTGAATACTTTTCACCTCCCGAAAGTAGAACAAAACGGGGAACGGGGGCCAAAAAACGCGCCAATTTTGCCAATCGCTATAGGGAAAATCGCGGATTCGCGTCCCGGAGCGGTAGACCTCTAGGGATTGGGGGGTGAAGCGGAGGCGGATCGTGGCGGTTTGGAGGGTGAGAAAGAGGCTGAAAAAAATCACCGGGGCCGCTACCCAGAGGGAAAGGGGAATGGTCAGCAAGCCCAACCCCAAGAGGACGAGGGGAATGCGGTAGCTGGGGGAAATTTCAACGGTGGTGGGGTTGAGGGTGGTGGTCATGGTTGCAACAATGGGGCCAGGGGTTGGGATTTATTGTAGCGGGTGGGGAATGGGGAACGGGGAACGGGCAATGGGGGGCTATTTTGGGGGTGAAAAGGGAGGGCGAGAGATTTTTGTGCCTCCGGCAGGCTTACGCCAACGCCCCTACACGAGGCCTTCAAATTCCAATTCTTCGATCATCTGTAATCCACGGGGATCGCCCACTTTCAATAGGGCTGCTTTTGCGTCTTCTGTGACTCCCATATCCTTATCCTCCACCAATGCCTCCAGCAGGGCATCAATGGCGGTGGCATAGACGACATTGGAGGGTAATTCCCGGCAGAGTTGCCCCACGGCCCAGGCGCAATTACTCCGTACCGCTGGGATCGAGTCACGGTGGAGGGCTTCGATCAGGGGGGGAATGGCGGTGATAATGTCTTTATAGTCCAGATGGGCCACTTGGGCTAAACCGCTGGCGGCCCAGAGGCGCACGGCAGGAATATCGGTTTTGAGGGCGTGGATCAGGGGCGTGACGGAGCGGCGATCGCGACAATTCCCCAAGGCCCAAACAATCCCCTTGCGGACATAGCCGTTAAAATCTCGATGGTATTGCTCAATCAAAGCCGCCACTGCCACATCGGCAGGATTGCGCCCCAAGCCATAGGCGGCACTGACCCGCACCAAGGGGCACACATCGGTAAGCAGGCGGATCAGGTGGGGAATGGCGCGGGGTTCGCTCAACTCACTAAAGGCCCGGGCCGCCAGCATCCGCTGCCCCGGCTCCGGGTCAGACAACAACGCTAACATCACCTCTGGATCTGGAGCCTGGCGATCGCTATGGTCTAGTTCATCGAGGGGATCTTCCAGTTCGCTCTCAAAATTCAACAGGGTGAGTTCGTCGTCGTTCATCGGCATCTGGGCGGGGGGTTTGAGGGGCGATCGCCCCAGGCATCAGCTTTACAGGGGGCCAAGCACCAGACCAATTATAAACTACAGCGTTCCCCTCTTCGGGAGCGTTAACCCTGGGAGGGCATCACCCAGGCGGGGGCATCTTCTGGAGCCACCGGAGCCGGGGCCGCCATATCCGAGGGCAGAAAGATCCGCGCACTCACTGCCACGAGGGCCACTAAAAACACCAACACCACCAATAGGGGGGCTACCACTTGCCGTAAAAAAGCCATCGGTTTAACCTCTGAAAACACGTTGCCATTGTATCCTGTAGGCTAGGCTCAGAGGGTTTACAGGGGGGATCGAGTATGTTTTTTAATCCATGGTTAGAGGCGATCGCCCTCAATACCATCCTGATCGGCTTGGCCTTAATCGCCCCGAAAAAACTCCTCACCCCAGCGGGTTATGGCCACGCTTGGCTCCTCGGGGTTCTCGTCTGGGGCTGTTTACAGGCTCCCGGCTATGTCGTCGTTGTCTTTTATCTCTTCGTCGGTTCAGCGGTGACAAAAATCGGCATGGCCCAAAAAGAAGCGGCGGGCATTGCCGAAAAGCGGGGGGGCTTGCGGGGGCCGGAAAATGTTTGGGGATCGGCATTGGTGGCCACGATTTGCGCCCTTGCCTTGCTGATTTGGCCCCAATTTACCCCCCTGTTCACCCTCGGCTATGTGGCCAGCTTCAGCACCAAACTTTCTGATACCACCGCCTCAGAAGTGGGCAAAGCCTACGGCCAACGCACCTTTTTAATCACCACCTTGCAACCCGTCCCCAGGGGAACCGAAGGAGCGGTGAGTTTAGAGGGAACCGTAGCAGGGGCGATCGCCTCCCTAGTCATCGCCTCCCTGGGCTGGGCTGTGGGTCTGATCACCCCTTGGGGAATTGTGATCTGCATCTTCGCCGCCTTCATCGCCACCAACCTAGAAAGCGTCATCGGCGCAACCCTGCAAAACCGCTATGGTTGGCTCACGAATGAAGTTGTCAACGGGATTAATACGGCGATCGGGGCGGGAGTGGCGATCGCCATCCACGCCAGCCTCCCCCTCACCACCGCAGTTATCCACAGTTCTTAAGCAATCTTCAATACCCTCCCCTGCGGTAAAATCAGGCCTTGTTTTGCAACCTCCGAGGGATTCCCTTGTCCACCTCCAGCCCTGCCCCCTCCCTCCATGGTATCCGTGGAGCCTGCCTTGACTTCATTGCTGACCCCTTCTATTGCCCCGAATCCGAAGCCGTTCGCTACTACCCCG
>RECT01000011.1 GCA_007693875.1 Spirulina sp. DLM2.Bin59 | reverse complement strand
CTCAATGGGTTCAGGACTAGCGGGTAAATCCGCCGATGGGCTACTGGGAGGTTCTGAGCCGGCGCAGGCGGTTAATAACAAAATCGTGACCCCAAAGGTGATGGTGGGGATGGGATGCGATCGCCAGTTAAACATATGAATCTCCTAACCCAGTCGGGGATCTATCGCGCAGTCTATGTTTAGATCTTACAGCCCCGATTGGGGGGCATTCCGGAGATGTTGCAATCCTGCAACTGTCTCCCTGCCCCCCCGATTGACTTAATAACTAAAAGAAACCCGCGCACCGGGGCGGATATCCAAATGCCAAAAGCCCTTACTGGGGCCGGCCAAGCCAACCCCCTTCACCGCCGGCACAGCCCGGATCGCATCCAGCAGGCCCTGATAATTACCATTGAGAGGACTGACATCTAAGGCCCGGCCATATTTGTGCTGAGATTTTCCCGCACCAATGGCGAGATTGGGGGGACGGTAGGCACTGGTGATCGTGATGGGAGAACCAAATTTGGTGCGCACTTGGCCAAACACCTTCGCCATTTCGATCATATTGCTCACCACCTGTTCAGGACTGCCAAACTCGGCGGTTCCGAAGGGCAGGCGGGTGAGATCCTTGGTCATTTCGCCCCAGGTGATAAAACTCCCCGGCACAATCATTTGATTGGCGTAGACCAAGCCCACCCGGGGTAGCGTGGCGGAGCGGCCCGATTGCGTGCCCGCATTAAGGTTGGTGGCAGTGGGTTTCGGGGATTGGTCAACGACGTTATGTTTCGGCTCCACATTGGCCAAAGCATCAATGGTGCTGGGGCCCAGATCCGCAGGAAATGCCAGGAAAAAATCCTGCTTAAATGCGGCCAAGGCTGCCAAACTTTTTGGCCCCACCAAACCATCGGCATCGTTGGGCCCCAAATAACCCGCAACAGCCAATTGGGTCTGAACCCAGCGGACGGTTTCACGATTGTTCACATCTTTGAAGGGAACGGATCCCAAAATCTGTGGCTTCTTGCTCATGATTAAACACACCTTTTTTGTTCAAGGAAAAAATGCCCGTAAAACCGCCACCGGGCGACTCTCATTTTAAGCCTGCGGGGAACTTAGGGCTTTAATGTAAAGATTTTCTCAATCACCTGCTCCACAGATTTATCGGGGGTTGAGGCTCCGGAGGTAATCCCCACGGTAATCTCTCCGGCGGGGAGCCAATTTTCCGCTACGGTCAAGTCTGCATCAAGGGGTTTATGTTCAATGCGGTTGCCGGGGCCAATGCGATCGCCACTATCAATGTGGTAGGAGGGAATACCCCGCTCGATGGCAATTTCCTGTAAATGGGTGGTATTGGAGGAGTTAAACCCGCCAATCACCACGATCAGATCCAGATCCAAATCCACCAGATCAAACATGGCATCTTGACGCTCTTGGGTGGCATCGCAGATCGTGTTAAAACTCATGAAATGCTCATTTAAGGCCGTGGGGCCGTATTTGCGCAGCATTGTCGCTTCAAAGAGCTTGCCAATGGCCTCGGTTTCACTCTTGAGCATCGTGGTTTGATTGGCCACCCCCACCCGGTCCAGATCCCGATCGGGATCAAACCCTTCGGAATGGGCATGGGCAAATTTAGTCAAGAACTCGGTGCGTCGGCGCAGCTTCTCCTCGGGATCATCGCTCTCCCGCAAAATATAATCCGCCACATACTGAGCCTCCGCCAGGTTCAGCACCACCAAATATTTCCCCGCAAAGGAACTGGTGGCCACGGTTTCCTCATGTTTATATTTGCCGTGGATAATTGAGGTGTGGTCTTTTTTCTTATGTTTCTCCACAGAATTCCACACCTTGGAGACCCAGGGGCAGGTGGTATCGACAATCGTACAGCCCACATCGTTGAGGTACTGCATTTCCGCCACACTGGCCCCAAAGGCGGGCAAAATCACCACATCCCCCGCCGCCACTACGGTGAAATCCTTCACCCCATTCACCACTTCAATAAAGCCCACGTTCATCTCCCGCAGCCGTTGATTGACTTCCGGGTTATGGATAATTTCGTTGGTGATCCAAATCCGTTCCGTCGGGAAATGTTGGCGGGTTTCGTAGGCCATGGCCACCGCCCGCTCCACCCCCCAACAGAATCCAAAGGACTCCGCCAAGTGAATCGTCACCGGGCCGCGCCGCAGCCGGTACTGGTTGCCCCGCAATTCCTGAATCAAACTGCTTTGATATTCCTGATTCATCACGCCGGCCACCTCTGCTTGATGGCCAAACCCCTTGCGGTGGTACTGTTCCGATTGGTTGAGATTGCGTTTAAAGGTTTTAGTGTCCATGGGGGGGGTCGTATTGGTGGGTAATTTGCATCGGATCGAGTTCGAGGCCGATGAACAATTGTAAAGCAGTGGCCCAGACCCGATAGCCATCCCGATTGAGGTGGAGGCCGTCGGTGCTGAGATCCATTTTTAACTGTCCTTGCTCATTGGCAAAGAGGGGATAGAGATCGAGGAAAATTGCGCCTTCACGGCGGGCCATGGCCGCAAGGTCTTGATTGAGGCGGCGAATTCGGCCGTTGGAGATTTGCAGGAGGCGATCGCGCCCCTCCCAGGTGGCATGTTCCCCGGCATGGGGCAGAATCGACTGGACGACAATGCGGCTTTGGGGGTGGGTTTGTCGTAGGTTGTTGACAATTAAACGGGTATTGGCTAACAAAGTCTCATCCCGCACATCCCAAAGCACATCGTTAATGCCGATCATGATGAAAATGACCTGGGGTTGGGTGTGCTCAA
>RECT01000012.1 GCA_007693875.1 Spirulina sp. DLM2.Bin59 | reverse complement strand
CCCTGAAGAAGCAATATCAATTTTACGACCAGTATCATCCAACGTCACCTTATGCCCCCCCGAAGACTTCAGTTCAATTTTTTTGCCTTGATCATCTAAAACAGCCTGATGTCCCCCCGCAGTTTTTGCCTCAATTTTTTTGTTTTTATTATCAAGAAGAATTAAAAATCCATCCTTCGTTTTGATCTCAATTAATTGTTCCGTATCATTGAAGTGTAAGTAGTAATTCTCTTTCGTATCTAGATAAATCCCCTTTTTAACCGCGCTTTTATCCTCTTCAACAAACTGCAACTGATGACCCGTGCGTGTCTTAAACGTCCGTAACCGCACCTTGCCATCCACCACACTATCCGTCACCACCGTTGGCGGTGCATCCTTGCCATTCCACACCCCCCCAATCACATAAGGGCGATGAATATCCCCATGCTCAAAAGCCACCAACACCTCATCATCAATCTCCGGCAAAGCATCAAACCCCCGATCCGGGCCGGCCCCGATCGCCACCACCCGCGCCCAATAACTCGCATGGGCATCACTCCCTTCCTTGGGGGTTAGCGTCGGAAACCAAACCCGCACCCGTCCCCACTTTTTGGGATCATTATTATCCGTCACTTGACCCACCATTAACGTCTGACCCGGCTGTAATCGGGTGGGCGGCGCAAGGGTTGCCAACAAATCACCCCCCCGCAAACCCCGCACAACAAATTCCGTAATATAAACCCGTTCCTCATAAATATGGCGGGTTTCTGTCACATAATAATCGCCACTATACTTGCCCATTTCCTTAAGCTTAATCACCTTACCCGGGCAAAGCATAGGATTACCCTCCGCGCGAGCATCCGCTACAACAAATTCTCCCCCTAATTCATTCAGCAAAGATTGGGCGATCGTATCTGCCTCTGTGGCACTCGCAATCGGATGATCCACCACAATTACCTTAGGATTGGTAGGCTTACCGCTAAATTTACTACTGGTACTTTTTCCCTTACCGTAATCCGTACTAGTTAAAACTTGATCTGTATTTTTCGTAGAAACAATAGGTTCTTTTTTTGTATAATCCCAACCCCGCACCTCTACTGAACTGACCTGCTCTGCACTGGATACCCGCACCCGGAAATCATACAAATCCTTTAGCCACGTTAAATCAACGGTAGCATCTGAAGTCGGTTTACGAAAATTTAATTTTCCATCCTGCACAAACAGCTCATAGCCATTGCGAGCCGCCCGCTCCCGCAAAAACTCCATATTGGTTTGATTTTCTTGAAAAACATATTCATGGACAGGACTGGTTGAATCAACAGTATTCGCCGCAATCCCGACCTGACCAATAATATCATTGACAATATCACTATCGGTTTTATCCTGAAAAGAGCGATTAAATCGACCACGATGCAAACGATGGGAAACATCATAGCCCCGTACAATGATTGGGGCCTGAGAGCCACTGGTAAATTGGGTCTCAATGGCAGTAATTTCCCCTTTAATGACAGTTCCTTCATTGCGATCGTCAAAGTCTTTATCTTCAGTCGTACTGGAGATAAATCCCACCTCCACTGCTTTGCCAATTTCAAAAACACTTTCATGTTGCCAAAATTGCTCATTTGAATTACCAGGGAACTTAGAGTTACGAATGATCAGCGTAAACATAGCTGGCAAATGTAAACTCTGTTCAATAGCAATCTGCAAAATATCGTTCATCAAATCCGACTGTGCATTTTTGCCATCAATTTTTAAAATGGGCTGAGAAATATAAGTAGTTGCCATAATTGTGTAAAAAGAAATAAAAAATTATCGATTCGGGGTACTTCCTCTACCAAAGGGATTAGTGGAACCACTTGCCGCAATGGATTCAACCTCTTTAAGCTCAAGAGAACTAATTACAGCTTGAACGGGTGTGCCGTCAATTAAAAACCGAGTAATATCAAAATCAAGAGATTCAATAAAGCAGCGACGAATATATTGATTTTGTCCCCAAATAAAGGTATAGGTTGGAGGCCGCTTCCCTTTAGCTTCTCCCTTGTCGGCAAAATCAAGAGCTTTCAGAAATTTACTAATATATTTTTCAATCACATTCTCACCAGTTTCATAGGTATCAAACCGAATGTCTGAAATGGTCAGCACTCTGGTACAGGGCCCTTTAAAGCTAACTTTTGGAGAGCCTTCTTCTGTCCTAGCTGCCGCTTCTACATCTAGCTTAATGGATTGCTTGAATTTCAATTTAGTCGGATTAAACTGAAACTCAATGTTATCACTTTCATCCGATGTTAAAGTGGCTTTTTCTAGTTTTCCGGTAGGGATTGGACTTTTACTCATGGGTGTACCTCCAAATTGATTTAAAGTTTACCAAGGTCTTCGACCGGCGTAGCCTCGCCCATGACGTTCCTGTTCAATAGCAATTCGTTGCTGAACGATGTGATAAATGGCATGGGCTAGCCGTTCAAGGTGATCGGCTTCAGTCTGTTGGGTTTGATATTGACTGGAGTAGGAATATTTTGATTTTAAATCCTCAGCGCTTGTTTCATCATCTGTCTCTTCTGATTTTTGAATCATACCACGACTATTTTGACCCAAAATTTTAACCCCTTGGGGGGTAAACTCGAGGGTTTTAGTTTTTTTCTGTTCTGGATCAGCTTTTGCTTGAATCACACCTGTTACCGAACTCCATTTTTTAGGTTTGCCTTGATCAGTCTTAAGGGTTTTGGTTTTACCCAGGGGTTTTTTCTGGGGGGTCAGGGATTTGCGGGTTAGGGGGGTTATGGATTGAG
>RECT01000323.1 GCA_007693875.1 Spirulina sp. DLM2.Bin59 | reverse complement strand
CCCCCCCCCCCCCCCCCCCCCCCCCCCCCGCGCCCCCCCCCCCCCGCGCGCCGCCCCCGCGGCCGGCCGCGCGCGATTTTCCTGGCCTATGGGTTTGCCATTAGTGCCTGTTCGGTTCCCTTTACGGCGTTGTTGGTGGATGTGTCCGATGAGGCCCAACGGTCGAAGCTGGTGGCGATCGTTTGGTCGCAGTTGATGGTGGGGATTGTGATTGGGGGGATTTCTGGGGCGATCTGGAGCAGGGTTTTTCTGCCGGAGGATGGTTTAGGGGATCCCTTAATCACGTTGTATCTGCCGATCAGCGGTTTATTTATTGCTGTCCCCGCTGTCTTTTTCCTGCTGACCCTGATCGCCACTTGGGGTATTGAGCGTAAATATTCCCGGTTTAGCGATCGCTCCCAGGCCCGCAACCGGGAGGATAGCGTCACGCTCCGGGATACGTTACGAATTCTCACCTCTAGCCGCCAAACGGGGATCTTTTTTAGCTTTTTGCTGATCCTCACCATTGGCCTGTTTTTGCAGGAGGCGGTGTTGGAACCCTACGGGGGGGAGGTGTTTGGCATGACGATTGGGGAAAGTACCGCGTTAAATTCTTTTTGGGGGGTGGGGATTCTCTTGGGGTATAGTGCGACGGGGTTTTGGTTGATTCCTCGCTTTGGGAAAAAGCCGGTGACGAAAATGGGCTGTGGCTTGGTGGCGGTGTCCTTTGGCGTGATTATTGCGGCGGGGTTTACTCAAGATGCCCTTGTGCTGAAGGGGACGATGATCCTGTTTGGAATTGCGGCGGGGATGGCCACCATTGGCTCCATTAGTTTGATGTTGGATTTAACGACGGCGGAAACGGCGGGGACGTTTGTGGGGGCTTGGGGGCTGTCTCAGGCCATCGCCCGGGGGGTGGCAATTTTTTCCGGCGGCGTGATCCTCGATGTGGGCCAGTCGATGTTCAGCCAACCGCTCTTAGCCTATGGGTTTGTCTTTGGGTTACAGGCGGTGAGTATGGTGGTGGCCATTGGCATTTTAGGCCGGGTGGATGTGGCGGAGTTTCGGGAGAATACGCGGGTGGCGATCGCCACGGTCATGGAATCGGAACTGGACTAAGCCCGAAAATGGCCGATACTAATCAACGGATGCCTGCTCACGAGATCACCCATGGAACAGTTTTGGCGCGATATTTTTAATTTTTGTACTGATATCACCACAAGGGTGAGCGATTACCTTGTGCCGCAATTTGGCCAGTTGCAGGCGGTGCGCAAACCCGATGGTAGCCTTGTCACCCAGGCGGATCAATGGTCTGATCGCACGATTCGGGAGGCGATCGCTGCCCAATTCCCCGATCACGGCATCCTCAGTGAGGAAACCCTACATCTTTTCCCCGCTAATGATTGGTGTTGGGTGATTGACCCCATCGATGGCACGACGAATTTCACGCGGGGGATTCCCGTCTGGGGGATTTCTTTGGGGCTACTTTATCGGGGTACGCCGGTCTTTGGGTTTATCCATTTTCCCCAGTTGCGGCAAACGTTCCACGGCTATTGGTATGGCGACAGTGGCCTCACGGGGCCCACGGGGGCCTATCTCAATGGGGAGGTGATCCACACCAGTGATGCTGAACCCAGCATGAACCACATTTTCAACCTTTGCGCCCGGAGTACTGATGTTTTAAAACAGCCGTTCCCCTGTAAAATTCGCATGATTGGCGTATCTAGCTATAATGCTTCCCTCGTTGCCTGTGGGGCTGCTTTGGGGGGTGTGGAGGCCACGCCGAAGATTTGGGATATTGCGGCGGTGTGGGTGGTGGTACAGGCGGCCGGTGGGCTGTTTATCTCCCTAGAGCCGGAGCCGGTGTTCCCGTTGCAGGTGGGGGTAGATTATGGCGATCGCCCCTTCCCCACATTGACCGCCAGCCGGCCAGCCTTAGCCGAGCTATTTCGCCCTTTGGTGCAGTTCATCGGCGATAGGTACGCTAGCGCGGATAGGTACGCTAGCGCGGATCGGGGGGTTGCATCCCAGATTGATGGTGTCTAGCTAGGAGGCGATCGCGGATGCCCACAGGGATAAAACGTTGTTCAATGTCTTGCCGGATCAAATTCGCCTGCTGATGTTTTCCATTTTAGCGGGACAAATTGGGTTCCCTCCCCCCAATCCACCGCATCTCAGATTCCGATTACGCCCAAATTCGTTGCAATTTTAAGATAAATCCGGGCAGGATTGGTTCACCGGAGAGCATATCGGGGCGGTCTAGGGTTTCAACCTCGCAACCGGGGCGATAAATTTCTACCCGTTGGTTTTGGGGGTCGATGAGCCAGCCTAATTGTGTGCCGTTGTCGAGATATTCTTGGAGTTTGGCGCGAGTGGTGTTTAAACTGTCGCTGCGCGATCGCAACTCCACAACAAAATCTGGACAGAGGGGAACAAACCCCTCCTGCTGTTCCCGCGTGAGGGCATCCCAGCGATCGCGCCGCACCCACGAGGCATCGGGGGAACGATTCGCACCGTTGGGCAATGCAAACCCCGTGGATGAGTCAAACGCTTCACCTCGTTGCTCGTTCGCTTCCGACCAATTCCCTAATTGAATACTGATACTTAAATTCCGTTTGCCAGAAATGCCGCCAGTGGGTGGGTTCACGATTAATGCTCCGGTTGCAGTGCGTTCGAGTCTGAGATCACGATTGGTCACGGCCAGGGCGGCGAACTGTTCCGGCGTGACCTGTAGGGCGAGGTCTGGGGGCAATTCCAGGAAAAGGGGTTGAGGGGATACGGGAGTTT
>RECT01000013.1 GCA_007693875.1 Spirulina sp. DLM2.Bin59 | reverse complement strand
CAAAGGGAGCCGCCGCCAACTGCGAAACCGCCTCTTCAATTTCAACCGCATTCATAGCTTAATTTGGTTAAGAACTCGACCTCCCCCTTTTTTAGGGGGATTGAGGGGGATCTCTGTACCCCATCGCTTCAGAAATTGCTAGAACCTAATCCGGCAACTGATACTGCTCCACAATCCGCCGCGCAAACTCCGGCACATGATCCGCCAACTTCTCCGGGTGGTTCCGCTTCACATAGAGGTAATTGCGCGTGAAATGGGAATCAATGGAAAACCGCGCATATTCCAACCCCTTCGGGCCAATGCGCTCAATTACCACCCCCATTAACTTAGCGGCCCACATCGGCAACGTCACCCCCTTATCGTAGGCGGGGATACTCTGCTGCACAGCGGCACGGCGATCGCCCCCACTCCCCACCGGCTGCGTTTCCAACTGCCCTTG
Organism: Spirulina sp. DLM2.Bin59; assembly: GCA_007693875.1. GTDB lineage: Bacteria > Cyanobacteriota > Cyanobacteriia > Cyanobacteriales > Spirulinaceae > Spirulina. Next base: position 2,335 of record RECT01000013.1, on the reverse strand, counting down.
GATTAAATCCAGCATTTCCTGACCCGTATCATTACGCACCACAATCCACTGCCAACCAAAGGGCGCACCCATATACCCCACCACCAGATCCGCCAAGCCGTTAACGTAATCAAAACAACTCATACAGGAAGGGGCAAACACATCCTTGAGTTCCTTTGTATTTAAACCAAAAAACGGCACGGTTTCCGTCGAGCCATCCTCATGCTTGAAATGCACCCGGAAATCCTGCATAAATTCGTAATACACCACCGTATCGGGGGAGCGGCTCGTGGTGTCCAGGAACTTTTGTAAACCCGCCCGGCTGACATTATCAACGCAGGGCGTACCCAATACATAGAGCTTTTCTAACCCCAATTCCTTCTCCACCGCCCGCAACGCCTGGATCTGACAGCCCACGCCAATCACTAACAGCCGCTTTAACCCCGACTGCTCCACCTGCTCCAACACCGAAAGATTGGGGGATAAGGTGGGCTTGTTGACCCGCGCCGCCAGGACTTCCTCCGGCGTGCGGGCAATCACCGGCATCGGTTGAAAACGATCTTCCTTGGTGTTTTGGACACAGACCACCCCCTCAACAAGATTTTGAGTGAGCATCTCACAGGCGATCGCACTGACAATCCCCGTCCATTGGGCCCCGGCGATGGGTTCCGTCTTCCGGGCGGCAAACATCTGCTGATGCACACCAAAATACAGTTCATCGGGATTATCCAGATCCCGGGGGCGATGGTGGGCGGTGGCTTCAAGATCCGCCATCTGCTGATTCAGAAAGGCGCAAGCCTCCTTCACATAATGGATGTAGTAGGTATCGCAGAGGCCGCACTCACTACAGAGTTCCTTGGCCGGGCGACGGCTACCGGGTTTCATGGCTCTGGCTTTTTGATGGGTGGGGGCAGTCATGGCGGCGCAACAAAATCAATAAAGCTTTAATTTTCCCAGATTCCCGGAAAAGGCGGGGCAATTTGTGAACGATTGTGACAAAGGCGGCCCCCCGTTGGGGAAAGTTTGCGGCCCCTGATTTAACTTTGCTAGCGTGGGAAGAGAATTTTTACCCTATCCCCCCATGGCCAAAACCGAAGTTAAACGCTTGTTTCAAGCGGCTCAAGAGGATCCCAGTCTGCGCGATCGCCTCAACGAAGCCCCCAACCCCGAGGCCTTTGTGGAGATGGCCCAGGCCCTCGGCTACGATTTTTCCGTAGAAGATTGGCAGGATATGACCCGGTTCGCCGTCGAAGAACTCGAAAGCCATGTTTCGGAAATTCCTGGGATTTAATCCCAACAGCAAAACCCCAATTCAATGGAGCATGATATGGGCTGGTTTAAAGGTCAATTTATTGATGTTATTGAATGGCTGGACAATACCAACGACACCATTGCCTATCGGTTTGAACGCCACAATAACGAAATTAAACAGGGGGCAAAACTGATCGTCCGCCCCGGTCAAAAGGCGGTGTTTGTCAATGAAGGCTCTGTGGCGGATGAGTTCACCGAAGGAACCTTTGAGCTTTATACCCGCAACTTGCCGATTCTCACCAGTTTAAAAAGCTGGAAATATGGCTTTGATTCCCCCTTTAAAGCGGAAGTTTATTTCTTCAACACCCGCATTTTTCCCAATCTCAAATGGGGAACATCCAACCCGATCATGATCCGCGATAGCGAACTGGGGCCGGTACGGATTCGCGCCTTTGGTTCCTACAGTATCCGCGTTTCTGATCCCCGCTTGCTCCTGCAAGAAGTGATCGGCACCGATGGCCTGTTTCAAGTCCATGAAATTAGCAACCATCTGCGGGATGTGATTGTCCCCTCTGTGACCACCTGGGTTGCTCAGTCAGGGATTGCCCTCTTGGATTTCGCCGCCCATTATCGCACCATGGGGGATCAGGCGAAGGAGGCCATTCAAAAGGACTTTGCCCCCTTAGGGGTGGAAATCGCCCAGTTGATGATTGAGAATATTTCCCTACCCCAGGAGGTGGAGGCGGCCCTCGATAAACGCTCCTCCATGGGGCTATTGGGGAATCTTCAGGACTATACCCAGTATCAAACCGCTGAGGCCATCGGCAATATGGGCAAACAGCCCGGGGGAGCCAATCCCGCCATGGGCATGGGCATGGGTATGGCCATGGGGCAACAGATGGCCAACGCCATGCAACCCCAAGCGGCTCCCCCACCACCGCCCCCGGCCGCCGCGCCGCCGCCGATTCCTGCGACCCAGTGGTATATGGCCAAAAATGGCCAACAGGTGGGGCCGGCTGACGCTCAACAGTTGATGCAACAGGGGTTAACGCCGGATACGCTGGTGTGGTGTACGGGGATGGCCAGTTGGCAACCGGCGGCCCAA
>RECT01000014.1 GCA_007693875.1 Spirulina sp. DLM2.Bin59 | reverse complement strand
TTCATCCCTGGGCTAAAGCCGCAGGGCTTTCAAGCTATCGGGATATTCCGTAAGGGGGGCTGAGGGTCAAGATCACCTTTGGGGTGTGAGCCGATCGGTTGCGGTAGCGATTCCCGTCCCTCACATTGTGGGAAAATCGTTTCCACGCCGTTGTAGAACGGTATGTACTCAACCATCTAGGTAGTGATGACCATCCAACAAAACCCGGCTTGCGCTGACCTCAATGCCCAAGTGAGTAGTATTCTCGAACTTTTGCAACAGGATCCCGACCTGCGCCGCGATACCACCGCCGTTGAGACTGCCTTACAAAAGGCGATCGCTCCTCAATTTGAAATTGTCTTTGCCGGGGCCTTCAGTGCCGGGAAATCGATGCTGATTAATGCCCTCCTGGAGCGGGAACTGCTCTACAGTGCCGAGGGCCACGCCACCGGCACGGAATGTTATATCCATTATGCCGAACCCAACGCCGAGCGGGTGGTGTTAACGTTCCTCAGTGAGGTGGAAATTCGTGAACAATTGCAAGTATTGTGCGATCGCCTCCAAATCCCCACGATTAACATCAACGACGGGGCGGCCCGCGATGTCCTCAAAGGCGGTTGTCAGAAAATCATTGAACGGGAAGGGGGGGAAAACAAATCTGACCGGGCGAAACAGGCGAAGGCCCTCGCCCTCTTGCTGGAAGGCTACGAACACAACCGCGATCGCATCCATTCGGTGCAAAGTGCCACCTATTCCATGGAGCAATTTAATTTCTCCAACCTCACGGAAGCCGCCAGTTATGCGCGGCGGGGCAGCAATAGCGCCGTGTTGAAACGGTTGGAATACTATTGCCATCACCCTCTGTTACAGGATGGCAATGTGTTGGTGGATATGCCCGGCATTGATGCGCCGGTTAAAAAAGATGCCCAACTCACCTATAAAAAAATTGAGCATTCCGATACTTCGGCGGTGGTGACGGTGTTAAAACCGGCTTCGGCGGGGGATATGACCAGTGAGGAAACGGAACTGCTGGAAAAAATGCGCGAAAACCCCAGCATCCGCGATCGCGTTTTCTACGTTTTCAATCGCATCGATGAAACTTGGTACAACGACAAATTGCGCCAACGGTTGGAGGCCTTAATTCAAAGTGATTTCCGGGACACGAACCGTATTTATAAAACCAGTGGTCTGTTGGGTTTTTATGGCAGTCAGGTCAAACAAACCAGTAGCGCGGATCGGTTTGGCTTGGATTCAATCTTTGCCCAACGTGTGAAGGGTTTAGGCGGTGAAGAAGAAACACCGCAATTTGTCAGCAGTTTCAATAACTACTGTGCTAGTTCTGGGAAGCTAACCCGCAGCAACTTCCTCGTTGCCGTCAAGGGCTATGAAAGCTCCAATGATAACTATGTGCGCATTTTAAATGAGTGGGGCAGTGATTTACTCGATAAGTTGATCCAAGATAGTGGCATTGAAACATTCCGCCAAGCGATTACCCGCTACCTAACCACAGAAAAACGCCCCCAACTGTTTGCCGCTTTAGCTGATGATCTGCAACCCCTCTGTATTGAGTTGCAAAAGCACTATCAAAACCGGCGGCAACGTCTCAGCAGTGAACCCCGCGAAATTGATGCCATGAAAGCGCGGGAAGTGGATCGCCTCAATCAAAAATTGCAAGATCTTGGCTCTAGCCTTGAGCAATATTTTGCCGCTCAAGTGAATGGCATTGTTGCCAATGAAGATGCCTATTTTGAGAAAGACTTCGAGGATCTCAAAATCAAAATGCAACAACGTTTGAACGAGTTGCTCCGTCAATTCTCTGTTTTGAATGCCTACAAAACAGCAACGGCGAGCCATCGCCGCAATGCCACGGCTCCCTTTTTGGCGGTCTTAGTCGAGGCATTGTACACCTTAGCCAATGAGCTTGAGGATGTTTTAGTTAAATATGCTGAGATTGTGGTGGAAAATTTCTGTCGCAATCTCTTGGAATCGGTGAAAAAAACCGAGGCTTATCGGGAACTCTATCGCCTCTTGGGCCATGACGGTGGTTTAGAGCAGCAGCTTAAACGGTTAGAGGGGAATTTGTTGGTGCTGATTACCAATGAGGCGAAACGGGAATGCGATCGCTATGTGCGGGAAAGTCCCCGCTTCTACGATGAAGGCACATTCTCCATCTATCAATTCCGCCAAACCCTACACCAAACCTCCGAAACCTACGGGGCGGAAAGTATTGTTAATGCCGAACCCGCGATCCGGCAGTTGCTCCAGTTGGATTTTCAACCCAAAGTTGAGGCAACGGTGCAGCGCAATTTCCGCCAAGCCATGAACCAAATGCTCAAAACCCAGGTCTTGCCCTTTGCGGAGTCCTACAGCCTCAATATTCTCCAACAGTATGATCAAGCCCGCGCCCATCTGCAACGCACCCTAGAGGAGGAGGCCAAGTTAAAAATCGCCCAAAATGAGCAGGATTTAGGCGCGGTGGAGGAAAAAATCAAGGTTTATAATGAGGCGATCGCCGGCATCAATGATTGCCTAGAATCCTTCAACCTCTACGACAAACGCCTGCCCCCTGTCTCTGATCCTGTCACAGTGGCATCACCCGTCATTGAGCCAGAGGACAGCACAGAACCTGAACCCTCCGATCCGATACCTGCCAATTCCACCCTTTAAACCCGTCGGGGCGAAAATCTTTCGCCCCGCTCCTTTTTAACCCCAGATCAATCTTCACGAGCCACCGGCTGTTGACGGCCAAAGCCCCGCAGCAACTCATTCACCTTCATGCTAATGCCAAAATAGATCC
>RECT01000015.1 GCA_007693875.1 Spirulina sp. DLM2.Bin59 | reverse complement strand
GGGGGGACAATGCCGGCGGGTCCCGGTGCAGGCAACTCATTCACTCAATCATTTCTAGATAGTATCTTCGCCGAAGCTGGAATCACCGGGCCGGTGGCCTCTCCCGATTTCAGTGCGGGTCAGTTCCATTTCACTGATCCCTTCCCGGTCCCGGCTCCTATTGAAAGTTTAAAACCTGACACACAAAACTTCAACATCCCCGACCCCATCTCTTTGCAGGCCAGCAAAGGGCAAGCCGAGGCCATTTTCCGAGGGGCGCAACAACAGTCCCTCCGTCGCAACGGGATGCACACCCGCATCATCCCCGCCTGGACTCCCGGCCTCTACCAATAACCCCCCACCGACGCACCGTTCCGCGTCCCGCCTCAATTTAGCAATCCTCCAGGGGCTTTTCCCAGGAGGATTTTTTGAGCCTGCTCCCTAGCTCCATCCCATCAAATGATAGGGAATTGGATCAACTAAATAGTATGTTTAATGTAGGGGCGAAAAATTTTTCGCCCTAGGCTTCGGCCCCCAACAAACCGGTATGGCGTAACAACGCCTCCGTTTGCGGCTCCCGACCCCGAAACGTTTTAAACACCGTCATCGGCGGCACACTGCCCCCTAAACCCAGCACCGTCTCCCGGAACCGTTCCCCCACCGCCTCAACAGCAGCCTCATTCTCTAACCCCACCTCCTCAAAGGCAGCAAAAGCATCAGCACTTAAAACTTCCGCCCATTTATAACTGTAGTAGCCCGCTGCATAACCCCCAGAAAAGATATGGCCAAAGGCACAGAGGAAAGCATCTTCAGGGAGAGGAGGCAAAATCGTCGTCGTCGGAACCAGGCCCCAGCGCACATCCTGAGGGGTTTCGGTTCCCCCCGGTTGATAGCGGTGATGGAGAGCCAAATCCACCAAACTGAAATGGAGTTGCCGCAACATCCCCATGCCGCTTTGATAGGTGCGAGCGGCTAAAAGTTTTTGATATTCCGCTTCCGGTAAGGGTGCGCCGGTTTGATAATGGCGGGCCATGGCAAACAGCGTGGCCCGGTCATAACACCAATTTTCCATAAATTGGCTGGGGAGTTCCACCGCATCCCATTCCACATTGCGAATCCCCGCCGCCCCGGCATAGTCCACCTGAGTGAGCATATGCTGTAACCCATGGCCGAACTCATGGAACAGCGTCGTCACCTCATCAAAACTCATCAAACTAGGCTGATCATCGACGGGAGGCATTTGGTTACACACCAAATAGGCCACCGGCAGGCGCGTTTTACCATTAATCTTGGCCCGCCCCACACAGTCATCCATCCAGGCTCCGCCCCGTTTTTCCGCTGGCCGGCTGTAGGGGTCAAGGTAAAAATAGGCCATGGGTTCCCCCTCAGCATCCCGCACTTCAAAATAACGGACATCGGGATGCCATACCGGGGCTTGACCATCGGCAGGGGCGATCGCCACCTTAAAAATCCGTGCCGCCAAATTAAATAACCCCTTCAACACCTCCGGCAGGGGAAAATAGGGGCGCAAAGCCTCACTATCGAGGTCGAATCTTGCTTGTCGCTGCTTTTCAGACCAATAGGCAATGTCCCAAGGTTGGAGATCCGGGGTTTGGGCAAAGGCTTGCAGTTCTTGAAATTCCCGTTGGGCAGCGGGGTAGCTAACTTGGCGGAGTTCCTCCAGTAAACTTTCCACCGCCGCCACCGAGGGGGCCATCTTCCGAGCCAGGCTCAATTCGGCAAAGCTCTCAAACCCCAAAATTTGGGCCTTTTCTAACCGCAGGGCAAGAATCCGATCAATGAGGGGGTTATTATCCCATTCCCCACTGGCGGCACGGGTGATATAGGCACGATAGATAGTTTCTCGCAGGTGGGGGCGATCGCCATACTTTAAAAACGGCCCAAAACTGGGAAAGTCCAGCGTCACCACCCAGGGGCCAGCTTCGGGGGTAGCGGCCTCTTCCCCCTTTTGGCGAGCAGTTTGGGCGGCGAGACTGAGCCAACTGGGGGGTAAACCGGCAACATCATCGGGATCGGTGAGTTTGAGTTGAAAGGCTTTCGTGGCATCGAGGACATGGTTAGAAAAGCGGGTAGAGAGTTCCGCCAGTTCTAAATCGATGGCGTTAAACCGTTCCTTGGGTGCGCCCGTGAGGCCCACGCCCGCCAGTTCCGCATCCCGCAAGGCGGCCTCAACGATCCGCTGTTGGCCAGGGGCCAAACCATCCCAATCTGTCCCTGCCCGTAAGGCCTTAAAGGCTTGGTAAAGAGGTTGGCTCTGGTTGAGTTGACTACTAAACTGCACCAGCTTCGGTTCCACCGCTTCATAGGCAGCCCGCAATTCGGGGCTATTTTTCACCCCCATGAGATGGGCGATCGCCCCCCATGTCCAGCCCAAACGCTCCTCCAGGGCCGTTAAAGGCTCCACCAATCCCACCCAACTGGGGGTTAGGGTGGTTTCTAATTCTTTTTGGGCAGTTTCCAGTTCGCTGAGGAGTTGGCTGACAGCGGGGACAACGTGATCAGGGGTAATGGCATTGAAAGGGGGGAGGCCATGGCCGATCAGGAGAGGATTATCGGGATGGGTCATCGGTTTTTGGGTTGAGAAAAGTTGTTAAAGCAATGATTGTTAATCTTTCTTAATATAGCCTTCCCTAGGGGGGATTGCCTGGCGGCAGAGCCGCCCCATGGCACGAGTTTAAGACTCCTCCCCTCTCCCAAATTTGACTGGCGGCAGAGCCGCCCCATGCCAATGCCACGGAAGAGCCATGGCACGAGTTCAAGACTCCTCCCATCTCCCA
>RECT01000016.1 GCA_007693875.1 Spirulina sp. DLM2.Bin59 | reverse complement strand
GGGATTAGCATAGGACACCCCCACCTCGCCGCAGGCAGGTGGGGAGAGCTTCATGGGTAGCTGTACATCTTTAAACCTAATCCCCTGGGATTTCTGCCGGCCCCTCTCCCCCCGGTAAGGAGGTGGGGGATTCCACACCGCGATCAAACACTTCAATTTGCCATTGGCCGGTGCGGTTAGTCGCATAGGCGATGAAACGACCATTGCCGCTGATCGTGGGGTGGCGGGCTTCGCCGGGGAGGTTGCGGGTGAGGGGTTCGGCCCGGAGTTGTTGACGATCGTAGAGGAACACATCGGGCTTGCCGTACTGTTCCGAGACATAGACAATGTAGCGACCATCAGCACTAACATCCGGCTGATCCGTAAAGACCCCCGGCTGATTTAACCCCGGTAGGGGGATCAGTTGACGGCGTTGGAGGTCATAGAGATAGACCCGCCGCTGATTGCCCCGGTCTGAGGTGAAGACCAGGTAACGACCGTTGTAGGAGAGGCGCGGTTGCTCATCGGCGGCGTTGCTGTTGAGGGTTGCGCCAAAGGGGACGGGGGGCGGGGTGATGGGGGTGCGATCGCCACAACCCGGCAGCAATAACCCCAATAACCCAAAAATAATCGTCACCACCCACCCCGATTCCGGCCGAGCCATGTTAAGAATGGGCCGTCGGTAATGTACAGCAATTCACTTCGTCAATGCACACCTTGCCCCACTGCAAGGCCCAGCGCACCAAAGAGACTCGGTTGCCGGTGGCCGTTTTCGTCAAGATGTTACTAATATGGTTATCCACAGTGCGTTTACTGATATCGAGCTGATCAGCAATGTCTTGATTTGTCAAGCCAGTGGCCACTAACTCGATAATTTGCACCTCACGTTCCGATAATGATATGGCTGTGGAGGGCTTCGGTTCTGTCATCGGACTTTTCCTGATAGTGATTTCTACTTAGTCTTATTTTAGGGAATGTTTCCCTGTAATTCGGCGGTTGAGGGTCAGAATGTTGTATATTTTTATACTTGCTGGGACGCAATCATGGCGCGTGTTTTAGGAATTGGTGAATTACTCTGGGACTACCTGGCGGCGGAAATGGGCGCGGGGTTGTCGGAGGTTAAAACATGGCTACCGCAGGGGGGAGGCGCTCCGGCGAATGTGGTCTGTGGGTTGAGCCGTTTGGGGACAACGGCGGGCTTAATCGCGGCGGTGGGCTGTGATGGGGAGGATTTAATCACCCTCTGTGATGATCAGGAGGTTGAGGTGGTGGGGGTGCAGCGTCATCCCACGGCCCCCACGCGCTCGGTGTACATTTTGCGATCGCCCACGGGTGAGCGGACTTTTGCCGGGTTTGGCTCAACGCCAACGGTGGATTTTGCCGATGCCTATCTGGATCCGGCTCTGATCCCCGCTTCCCTGTTTGTGGAGGCGGATTTTTTGGTGTTGGGGACGATCGCCCTGGCCTATCCCCAGAGTCGGGCGGCGGTGTTGCGGGCGTTGGAGCTGGCGGATCAGCATTATCTGCGGGTGGTGTTGGATGTCAATTGGCGGCCGCAGTTTTGGCCCAATCCGGCGGCGGCGATTCCTTTGATGGCGGAGTTGTGGTCACGGGTGGATTTTGTCAAGTTGGCCAAAGAAGAGGCGTTATGGTTGTTTGATACGGCTGATCCGGTGGGGATTACGGAGTACCTCGATGGGGTAGAGGGGGTGATTGTCACCCATGGGGGGGAGGGGGCGATCGCCTATTGTTTATCGGAAAATAGCGGTGAGGTGGAGCCTTTCTCGGTGGAGGCGGTGGATACGACGGGGGCGGGGGATGCCTTTGTGGCGGGTTTTATCCATCAACTCTGTCGCCAAGGGGTAGCCAGTTTGAGCGATCCCGTTAAGGCGCGGGAAATGGTCACCTATGGGGCGGCGGTGGGGGCATTAACGACGCTAAAAATGGGGGCGATCGCCGCCCTCCCCACGGCTGCCGAGGTGCAAGCTTTTCTCAAACAACATTAGGCCCCGCCTCCAACCCTGATTGGTTGACCATCAAGGTAGGATTAGCTAGTATGATATTATAATCCTACTTAATTACCGTAGGCGGGTTGTGGAAATGAGTAAGAAAGTGAGTATTACCTTGGATGATGAAGTGCTAGACTTTGTAGATCGTTTAGCCAGCAATCGCAGCAGCTTCATCAATAATCTCCTCTGGCAAGAAAAGCGGCGGATCTTCCTGCAAGAGCTAGAAGATGCCTATAAGGATCAGGCGAATGACCCAGAGTTTCAAGCAGAAATTGCCGTCTGGGATATTGTGGTGGGCGATGGTTTAAATGCCTGACGGAATCCTAACCTATCAGCGAGGTGAAATTTGGTGGGTTGATTTGCAACCCGTCGTCGGACATGAAGCAGACAAAAAGCGCCCTTGCCTGATTTTGCAAAATGATATTGGCAACAAAAATGGGCCAACAACTATCGTTGCCCCATTATTGCCCGGCACAAAAACCTATCCCTTTGTGGTGAATGTTACACCCACTGAACAAAATGGCCTTGACAAAGAACGACACATCAATTTGAGCCAAATGCGGGCCGTTGATGCTCAGAGAATTAAAAAGCAACAGGGTGTTTTAGAAGAGATTTATTGGCCAGAAATTGAGCAAGCCGTCTGTATTGAGCTTGGTTTTAGTGCAGTGTTTAACTAGGATGCATCAAACAACATTAGGCCCCGCTTCTCAAACGGGGGGATAAATTGAACAAAATTAGCGATGCATTCCCCCACCTCGGAACAGGTGGGGGTCAAGGAGCGGCGGTTTCTATGTTAT
>RECT01000316.1 GCA_007693875.1 Spirulina sp. DLM2.Bin59 | reverse complement strand
GATAATCGTCGGCCCCACGCCGGCCCCCACACAAGCACCGCGAGAAATGGGGTTCGAGGAGGTGACGTAGGGATAAGTGCCATGATCCAAATCGAGGAGCGTCCCTTGGGCCCCCTCAAAGAGGATATTGGCGCGATCGCGCACCGCTTGGTCAATTTCGAGAGAACTGTCGATCACATGGGAACGGAGGCGATCGGCGTAGGCGAGATATTCCTCGACGACGGCGGCGGGATCCAAGGGCGGCAAGTTGTACAACTTTTCGAGTACCGCGTTTTTATGTTTCACCGCCCAGGTGACTTGCGATCGCAATCCATCAGGATCCACCAAGTCCACCATCCGAATTCCGATGCGCTCGGATTTATCCGCATAGGTGGGGCCGATGCCCCGCTTGGTTGTACCGATCTTATGTTCGCCCCGCTGTTCTTCGGAAGCTTGATCGATCAGACGATGGTAGGGCATCGTCACATGGGCAGTTTGGGAAATGTACAACTGCTCAGTGGAAATCCCCAGGGCTGCCAACTGATCGATTTCATCGATCAAGACTTTGGGATCAATGACAGTTCCAGAGCCAATGATACATTTCGTGTTTGGGTATAAAATCCCCGACGGGATCAGGTGCAGTTTGAAGGTTTGGTCTTTCACGACCACCGTATGTCCAGCATTGACCCCACCTTGATAGCGGACTACCACATCTGCTGAACGACTCAGTAGATCGGTAATTTTGCCTTTGCCTTCGTCCCCCCACTGGGCACCAATAACGATAACGTTAGCCAATGGTCTTTTGATATACGACAGTTTTCACAAACTATCATTATCGTGAGGGAGGGGGGATTGTGTCAAGATCTCCCGGTGTGGGTTCCCTGGGATGTGGCGGGGGGTTCGGTGCGGGTGGGGGCGATCGCCTATCATAAAACCCATGAATCCATAATCTGTTGTGAAAAATTACGATGAGTGAAGTAAAAACCGTCTCTGGTCGGGGGATCCCGGTGCGGGGCAGTGATATTGATACCGATCGCATTATTCCGGCGCGTTTTTTGCGCTGTGTCACCTTTGAAGGATTAGGCGCGTCCGCCTTTGCCGATGACCGGGCCGCGGCTGATGGTTCCCACCCCTTCGATCAGCCCCAATACCAGGGGGCGAATATTTTGGTGGTCAATGGTAACTTTGGCTGTGGTTCTTCCCGGGAACACGCCCCCCAAGCTTTGGTGAAATGGGGGATTCAGGCCGTGGTGGGGGAAAGTTTTGCCGAAATTTTCTTTGGGAACTGTTTGGCCTTGGGTGTTCCCTGTGTCACCGTTACTCCCACTGTGGCCAACGAATTGCAAACACTGATCGAAACCGCCCCCGCAACGGCCCTCACCGTTAACCTGGAAACCCTCACCGTAACAGCGGGGGATCTGAACCGGGCGATCGCCATGGCCGCCGGCCCCCGACAAATGCTCCTCACCGGCCAATGGGACAGTTGCGGCCAACTGGTGGCCAATGCCAACGCCGTCAAAGCCACCGCCCAAAAACTGCCCTACTTGGCATGGGGTGCATAGATGGAGGTTCAGGAGCACACAATTACCGCTGGCGGTCAGGAATGGTTCTATCGGGAAATTGTCCCCGATGCCCCCCTAGATGCACCGCCGATCCTCTTCATCCATGGCATTCTTTGCCACGGCTATAGCTGGCGGATCATGATGGAAACCGTCGCAACCGCAGGGTTTCGCGCCATTGCCCCCGATTGGCTGGGCTATGGCCGTTCCGCTAAACCCCAGACGCGGGAGTTTAAATACACCCCAGCGGCCTATGAGGCGGCTTTGGGGGAACTGATCACCGCCTTGGCTTTAACGGAATTTACCCTTGTTGTTCAGGGCTATCTCGGTTCCGTCGCCGTCCAGTATGCCTGCCATCACCCGGAGCAGATCAACCGCCTACTGATCCTCAATACCCCCCTCACCCCAGGGGCAACAGTCCCCTGGGCAATGCAAAAGTGGTCGATTCCCTTCATGGGGGACATGATGACCCAAGATCCCCTCTTGGTCGATCGCACCCTTGAAGGGGGAGCGGGATTTGTGATTGCCGAAGAGGATTTGAGTTTTTACCGTCAGCCCTTTTTGAAAAGCTCCCAAGCGGGGCGATCGCTCATGGCCACGGTGAAAAATCTCCAACTCCGGGAAGCCATGACCCAACTCAGTACCGATTTAGCCCAATGGCGCAAACCCACCCAAATCATCTGGGGCATGGCGGATCCTTGGCTGGATGGGGAAGCCACCCGCCGGGAACTGCAAAAAAATCCCGTCATTGACTGGGGCCGTTTACCGGAAGCGAAACATTACCCCCAAGAGCATTGGAGCGCGGAGATCATGACCATGGCTCTCCCCTTCCTGCAACGGTAGTTCAACCCCAAACCACGGGGGGGCAAGTTTTGCCCTAAACTGTTTAATGGTTTTCAGAGACGTTTACACAAAAGGGATTGAGCATGGAAATCGGGACAAAAGTGCAAGTACGGCGGATTCGCGATCGCGTTGCCGGGGATGTGGCGAATAAGCTGGGGAAAATTGGTACGATCAAGGGATACAAAATGACCGATGGCAGCGGTGTCGGTGCATTAGTGGAATTTGACGACCAAAGCAAAACCTGGTTTTTTGCTGACGAACTCAAGGAAATTTAACCCCATTTAACAAAACCTATGGCTCAAGTTCTGACCTTTATCGGCAAGGGGGGGGTCGGTCGCACAACAATGGCGATCGCCGCCGCCAAACGCCTCGCCCAACAGGGGGAGCGGGTGCTCCTGGCCTGCCAAGATCCTAGCCC
>RECT01000216.1 GCA_007693875.1 Spirulina sp. DLM2.Bin59 | reverse complement strand
GCCCGGAGGATTGCCAAGCCCGCCATTGGATTCATGGCCAAATGCGTGATAGTGGTATGGATGTGCGCATTGATACCGCCGGGAATATCATCGGCCGCTATCCGGGACAACAGGATCACCTCCCCGTCCTCGCCACCGGCTCCCATATTGATACCGTCCCCAGTGGCGGCCGCTATGATGGGGCCTTTGGCGTGTTGGCAGGGATTGAAGTGGTGCGATCGCTCCATGATCAAGGCCTCCACCTTCAGCACCCCATTGAGGTGATGGTGTTCACCGATGAAGAGGGCAGCATGATTGGCAGTAAAGGCATTTCCGGCCGCGTCTTTCCCGATCCTGAATATTATCGCCGCCCCAATGGCGAGACCATCCAAACCTGTTTAGCCCGCATCGGCGGCAATTGGGACTACATCGCCCAAGCCCAACGACAGCCCGATGAAATTGCTGCCTTTGTTGAACTCCATGTGGAGCAGGGGCCAATTTTAGAATCCATGGAAAAGGCGATCGGTGTGGTGGAGGGGGTTGTGGGCCAACATCGCTACCAAATTACCGTCATTGGTCAGGAAAACCATGCAGGGACAACGCCGATGTATATGCGCTGTGATGCCCTCGTTGCCGCATCAAGGGTGGTGCTAGCGGTGAATGAAATTGGCACAATGCCGGGGCAGCAGGTGGCCACGGTGGGGCAAATGCAGGTTTATCCCAATGCGGCCAACGTTGTGCCGGGTAAAGTGGAAATGAGCCTCGATATTCGTGACCTTTCCAACTTGCACATTGATCGGTTATTGGAGCAATTGCATTTGCACATTCAAGAAATTGCGATCGCCACCAACACCAAAATCAGTTTTGAGCGCCGTCTCCGCAATGAGCCGGCCCTCGCTGAAACCCATTTACAGGACATCATTGCCCAAGTGAGCGAGGGCTTAAATCTCTCCTATACCTATCTCCCCAGCCGCGCCAGCCACGATGCCCAAGAATTGGCTAATGTTACGGATATGGGGATGATTTTTGTGCCCAGTGAATCAGGTTTGAGCCATTCCGAACTAGAATACACTTCCCCCGATGAATGTGTTCAAGGGGCAAATGTGTTGTTGCATACGCTGATCCGGTGCGATCGCTACTATCTCAACCCAGACCACGCCAACTGTTAGTCTCATTCGGGGCTTAGGATCTGGATTGAAAAACCGTTTTTCCCTGCCCATTTTGATAATTTATGCGTACTCAAAAAAGCCTGATCGGGCTGTTGATTTTTTGTCTCGTGATCACTGCCGCCGGAGTCTATCTCTTGGGAGGTTTGGATCAGGAACGGGTAGAAACTTGGTTAACACAGGCAGGGTTTTGGGCCCCGCTGATTTATATCTGCCTCTACACCATCGGCACATTGCTGATCCTCCCCTCTACCCCCTTGAATCTGGCGGGGGGGGCGATTTTTGGGCTGTGGCGGGGGACGCTGTGGACGAGTTTGGCGGCGGTGATTGCAGCCGGGGTGGGGTTTTGGTTTGCTCGGACGTTGGGGCGGGATTGGATGGCGGCCCGGTTGCGGGGACAATGGGAGGCGATCGATGCAGAAATCCACCACGGCGGGCTGTTTTACCTCTTTGCGATCCGGCTTTTACCCTTGATTCCCTACGGGATTGTTAATTTTGCTGCCGGTTTGACAGCGATTCGCGCTCGGGATTATGCGATCGCCACCCTCCTCGGGACAGTTCCCGGCATCCTCCCCTTTGTGATGATCGGTTCAGGATTACAATCCCTGCGCCAAGGGGATGTTCTACCGATTTTGTTCGCCCTCAGTTTAACGGGTCTATTGGTGGGGGGAGCAACCTGGTATCGCCGCCATCGCCTGCCCCCTAAAGAATCCGATCAACCCCTTGATTAAATGGGCAAAGCAAAAGCCTAGCCCCTGGGGGCTAGGCGGGAGGGGATGGACAAGCAACGGTTAGGACTGCTGCATCATCTCGCGATAGCACCACCGCACCAGGCTAAAACCGACAATCAGTTTCACCAGTTCAAGGCTCCAATAGCCCACTTGCATGGCCATCATTGACGAAGGAAAACCCGTACTGGGGGCAAGCCAATTTAAACTGAGGCCCACGCCACTCATTAAGGGCGTTAAGGCATAGGTGTAGATGAGGGCGATCGCCAGCAACACCGTACCTGCACCTAAAAACAACCATTCCTGTTGACGGCTGAGGCGATGGCTTGACCATAGGGCCAGGCAAGCCGTGAGGACGCAGGCCCCACAAATCAGTTCTAAATGGTTAAAAGCTTCAAAGAGAACATAACCAGCACTAGCAAAATCACTTTGCATCATCATGCCGGAAACATACAGGCTGGGAATAATCACACCATCGAGGAGGAGGCTACCACTGAGCCAAAAACCGAGGGTAAAGAGAATTAGCGCGGGCCAATTCAAGCGAGAAATGGGGGGGATAATACCGGAACGCATGATGGAACCTTGATTGCATCTATGCTTCTAGCCTAGCCAATTTTGCAAGGTTTCTATGTCAATAATCATTAAGCTACGAACTTAAATCTTCCCAGGCGGCAATCATGGCGGGAGTCCAGAGCCAATGCTGGCTGAGGGCTTGGGTTTGGAAATCTCGGGGGTGGGCGTTGAGGACTTGGCGGCGCAGGGCCGTGGCTTGGCGGGTGAGGGTGGGGGCTTGGCTGGGGTCGGCTTCGGCGGCTAAAGCGGTTAACCCGAGGGCAAGACCGGCGTAGGGCATTTGGGTTTCGGGATCATCCGGGGGGGATTGCTGTTCCAGGAGGGCGATGGCCTCATACCAAGCCTGATTAGCGAGATTGATTAACCCTTCGCCATAATAAGCAAACCCTAAGGCGGTTTGATAGTTGGCGTTATTGGGAGCACCTTTAACGGCCGTTTCCCAATAACGGCGGGCATCACTGGGGCTATAGCGGGGATTATCTAATAGGGCGGCTTGCCAAGCGAGGCGGCCTCGGAGAAAGCTGACGGCGGGTTGATCCAACTGGTCAGCGGCGATGGCAGCGAGGGCGGATTCCGCAAAGGGTAGGGCATTGCGATCCAGCAACGCAGTAACAGCCTGTAACCCTGCGGTTAAATCCCCCCCATTCAAGGCTTCAATGGCAAAACTAGTGAGTCGCTCACTGCTCACTTCCCTAAAATCATCGCCATCGGGGGAAGCTACCACCACATCGGGGGGATCCGCTCCCCACTGTTGGATCAGCCAGCCGCCAGTGATGGCCAGGATAATTGCCCCGACCCCTCCCACAAGGTAGGGCCACAGGGGGCGCGATCGCCCAACCCCAGTCGAAGCCCCTCGCCGCGATTCCTCCGGTTTGGGGGCAGGTTTGATGATAATGGGTGTAGGTTCTGCCTTTGCCGGTGGGGCCTCCCCATTTAAGTTGGGAAAAATTTCCCCCATCAAAGCCGCCATCTCATCATCAGGGGGATCCTCATTTACGGGTTCCGGGGCTTGGGCGATCTCCCGTTTTAACCAAGCCGGGATTACCTCCTCCTCTGCCTCGGTGGAAGCGATCGCATAGGTCAGCCCACTGTGGAGCATCGGGTTCAAGTACAAAATCGGCAACGCCCAATAGAGTTGCCCTGAGCCATAGGCAGAGAGCAACCCCTGACGCATCCGACTCACGCAGAGATCGAGGGGATGCCCCAGGCTCAAATTGCGGTAGAGCAATTGGGTGAGGGTGAGGGCCACCGCATCAGGAATTGCTTCCGCCATGGCCAACACCGCCGGTACGCCCTGCTGTACCAACGCCTGGGCTAGGTTGCGCTCCTGGGGTTGGGCGAAAATATTCGGGCCGCTACGGCAGGAATTAAAAATCGCCCCCTGGATGCCGTTATTGCGCAACAGGCCCGCCAAATCATCCCCCGTTAAGGATTCCGTCAGGCCGGTGAGGGGGTTGACCAGGGCTAAATCCCCGCCAGTGGAGCCGAGGGCGCTGTGGCCGGCGTAGTGGAAAAGGTCATAATTGCCCTGTTCGAGGGCTTGGGTGAGGGCTTCCCGGCCCGGCTGTTCGAGGATTTTTAATGTGATCGGTGTGGGTTGAGCTTGGCTCAGTTCCTGTTGGAGGTGTTGGACTTCTTGACTGAGGGTGAGGCTTTGCTGATCTTGGGGTTGGGCGATCGCCATTAACTCCTTCAGGGGTTGGTTTGCCCCCTGGCCCCCCGTCGCTCCCTCGCCAATGGTTCCCGCCCCATAGCGGGAAAATAGCACATCCGTTCCCGTTGCCAGGGGGCGAAACCGGCCGCCACCGTTCCCCTGGGCCGGAGCCTGTAACACTTCCCAGGGCAAACAGGGGAGGCGATCGCCCTTCAACCCCAACCGCAACCGCAGACTGCCCTGTTGATGATAGGCAATACTCTGGGCCGCAATCCAGCTATCCCGCACCGTCGCGGTAAACAAATGGTGGTAAAGGTCTTGGCCCAACGTCAGCAAATCCGGCGGCGGACTATGGCTTTCCGGCTCCGGTTGGAGGAACTGCACCAAAGGATCCGCCATCAATTGCCGCGTTAAATTCAGCCACCGCTCCACGGGCCAATCCACCTGCTCCTCCGCCAGGGGAACCCCCGGCTCCACCTTTTCCGTGCGGATTAAATAGCGATCGCCCCCCAAAGGTGTCACCGACAGTTGAAAATCAAGAATCTTCATCGCCTCCCCCATCGATAATCATCATCAACACTCAGTAAGCGGTTCACGACGGCGGAAAATGATGGTAGGCAGGGAGGTAATACAACGGCACATGGGGATACTCATGATGTTCCCAATGGTAGCCAAAATGGTAGCAGGCTAACAATGACCAGAACACCGGCAGATGGATGGTCGTGGCCCGGTGGGCATTTTGATGGCCCTGGGGCGGCTCACAATGGGGCAGGTAAATGCCGATGAAGAACAATTGCATCGAGCTAATCACATTGGGGATCACCCAAAAGAGCAAAAGGTTACTAAAGGGAACTTGGCCGAAAAAATGCAGCCCCTGAAACACAATCGTCATCCCGACCAACACCACCCATCCCTGGGTTCCCCGCAGGTAATCCGCTAAAAACTGCCCATACCAAAGGGCGGGATTGCCCTCGGCATTGCTGTAATAATCGGGATCCGCTGCCGTGGCGGGGTGGGCATGGTGTTCGAGATGCTTTTCCCGCATGACGGGGTAGAGGAAGAGGGCATAGAGGGCCATGGCGATCGCCCCGATGCCATCATTGATCCAACGGCGGGGCGGAAACACCGTGCCATGGATGGCATCATGGGCGGTAATAAACAGCCCTGTATGGCAAAACGTCCGAAAGGCCATCAGCAGCAGGATCAACCACCCTGGCACCAGAGCGATATCCAGTTGTAGGCAGGCAATCCAACTGCCCAGGTAGAGCGTGATGATCAGGAGGGCGATGGCTAAACCCAGCCATGGCGAGAAGGAGGGGGATGAAAGAGCAGGAGACAAGCGAAACGTTCCTTAGAAATCGAGTTCACCTCAGTTTACCCTGACGGCTCAGAGGTGGATCAGGCCGAGGTCATCGCAGTTTCTCAAAATCCTTAAATCCACGGCTCCCTCGCGATCAGCGCCAATATTTGTAAAGTTTAGTAAAAAAGGATTGTCTTCTTTCCTTGGAGAGTGATACTTTAAATTCAAGAACACAGAAGAGGTTAATCCCCTCGGTACAAAAGAGATTGAAGGCAGTGTTCTCCCCCTTTCAATCACCCCATCATTCTCGTTGACACAATGGTAGTTGCACAATAGGGTGGCGATATTTTCAGGTCTTAGCTCCTGAGAACCACAATCCCCACATCCGAAAAGGTGAACGCACTGCTAAAAGCTGAACAGAAACAATGGGAACCTGTAAACCACTCATTACTTTACTTTGAACGAATTGTTAACCATTTTTGACGTTTCTTCTTGCGATTCTAGTCATTCAATCAACAAAAACTAAAACCCGCCTGGCATCAAGTCCTTTATTGACTACTTCCCTTTGTGATGCATCTCAGGTGGGTTTTGACTTGCGCCCAGTTTTTTAGCCTACTTTTTAGCCTACCGTTGCCCCAGTGCAGGGGATGCAATGGAGGAATTTTGCTCAATGCAACCCTTGGGAACTTCAGATCTGATCGGTACGTCCTAGGAGATTGGGGTTAGGTCTGCCGTCACTCAATCTCTTGTCGTTACCCGTCTTAAAAATTTGTTATGCGCTTAAAGACTTTTTTCTACTCCACTCTGGGCCTTACCCTTTTGGGGGTCGTGGCCCAAGCCGCCCCAAGCTGGACCCAAACCCCGGAACAACCCAGCGAGGCAGACGTTGTTGTTGAGCCGGTGGAAAACCCTCGGTTTAGCTGTCAGGTGATGACGGGGGCTCCGACGGTAGCCTATAGCCCCGTTGAGCAACCCAATCAACATTATGCCTGGGCAACCCCACGGGAATTAGGCGGGGGCTGGTCGGCAGAGCGTCGCTGTGGTGAAATTAGCCGCCGTTTAGAAGAATACCGCCCTGATGGTTTAGTGGAACTCCGCACCGGGATGGAAAACGGCTACGATGTGATCTGTGTCACCACAGAAGATAACCCCACTTGCCGGATTGTCCTCACCGTACCACCGGGACAAGATGCGATCGCCACCCGCGACAGTGTTTTCAATAACCTCACCCTCGCCAATAGCGGCGAGCAGACCCAAGGCGTTCCCACCCTGCGAGATGGTAACATTGGCGGCAATATCCTCCGAGATTTGGGCAATGTGTTAGGGGTTGAATTGCCCGGCGGGTTGCAATTACCCGGTGGCGGCTCCCGCCCCTCGGCTCCCACTACAGGATTAGGGGGGATTAACCTCCGGCCCTTCTTGGCCCCCTCCGATCGCGGCACCGGCGAGCAACTGAATTTACGCTCCAATGCTCCTCGCCCCGCCACACCGACAAACCGCCCCAGCCCCACTGGTTTACCCATCGATTTTGACATCTAGGGTGCTGCCTAGTTCTGATTTTTCAAAGACCACTCCTCTCTATACCTCCGCCTGGCGGGGGTTTTTTTTGCCCAGATCCGGCAGCAATCACCGAAAATGGGGACAGATTTAAGGTTGAGGGATGACGATTAATTTAGCAGAAGAGGCGATCGCCGTTTTAGTTGACCTGGCCCAACGGGGGGAGATTGACCCCTGGGATGTACAAGTGATCAATGTCATTGACCGCTACTTGAGCAAATTAGCCCTCAGTGGCACTTTAGAACCCCATCAAGAACAGGCAGATTTGCCGCGATCGGGTCAAGCCTTCCTCTGGGCCTCAATGCTTGTCCTTCTCAAAGCCGATAGCCTCGAAATTTCCCCAGAACCAGAGCCGGAGGATATTGCCACAGATTGCGACTATGCCCCGGAACGGCAACTCCCCGCCCGCATGGAAAAACATATCCGCCGCCGTCCCACTGCCCCACCCCTCCGCCGTCGCCGCGTCACCCTCGCAGAACTGATCACCCAAATTCAGCAAATGGCGCGGGTGCTCGAAACCAAGCCCCCCCGCCCTCGCCCACAAACCAAAGGCTACAGCCACAGGGAAGCCGTCGAAAACATCACCGCCCTCGCCCACGACGAAAACCTGACGGAGATGGCAACCCAACTGGAAACCTTTGTCCGTGAGGTCTTACCCCAATATCAGCAAAAACTGGCGACCCTTGCAGCCCACGCCCCGACGGAGACGATTCCCCTTGATCAATTGGTGCAATGGTGGGCCGAATCTCAGGGACAATTAGCCAATACCCATGAACGAGTAGGCGTGTTTTGGGCCCTGCTGCTCTTAGCCTCTCAATCCAAGGTGGAGCTGTTTCAAACCGAATTTTACGCAGACCTGGCCATAAAACCCCTGATTATCTAAGCCAGTCTCGGAAGATGGGATAAAATCAGGTGGAGTCATCCAAGCTTGTTGAGAACCGACGTTAACGAGGATAAGTACGCATGAAAGCCATGATTCTGGCAGCCGGGAAGGGAACAAGGGTTCGCCCCATTACCTATACGATCCCAAAACCACTGATTCCCATTCTGCAAAAGCCAGTCATGGAATTTCTCCTCGAGTTATTGCGCCAGCATGGCTTTGATCAGGTAATGGTTAACGTCAGCCATTTAGCCAATGAAATCGAGGGATATTTTCGGGATGGTCAGCGGTTTGGTGTGGAGTTGGGCTATTCCTTTGAGGGGAATATTGTCGATGGCCAACTGGTGGGCCGCGCATTGGGGTCTGCCGGTGGGTTGAAACGGATTCAGGATTTTAAGCCGTTTTTTGATGACACCTTTGTGGTGCTCTGTGGCGATGCCCTGATCGATCTCGATCTCACCGCTGCGGTGGAATGGCATAAATCCCACGGGGCGATCGCCACGATCATCACCAAAAACGTCCCCAAAGAGCAAGTCCCTAGCTATGGGGTCGTCGTCACCGATGAAAACGGCCGCGTCCAGGCCTTCCAAGAAAAACCCGCCGTTGAAGATGCCTTGAGCACAATGATTAACACCGGCATCTATATCTTTGAGCCGGAGGTCATCGACTATATCCCCGCCGGGAAAGTCTACGATATTGGCGGCGATCTGTTCCCGAAATTAGTAGAGATGGGGGCCCCCTTCTATGCCGTTGCCATGGATTTTCAATGGGTGGATATCGGCAAAGTGCCGGACTATTGGCACGCCATTCGCAGTGTACTCCGGGGGGATATTAAAAACGTCGCCATTCCTGGCCGGCAGGAGCGTCCCGGTGTTTATACCGGCTTAAATGTGCGCGTCAATTGGGACAACGTGGACATTCAAGGGCCCGTCTATATCGGCAGCATGACCTATATCGAAGATGGGGCTACGATTATCGGCCCCGCGATGGTGGGCCCCAGTTGTCATATTTGTGCCGGGGCCACAGTGGATAACAGTGTGATTTTTGAATATTCTCGGTTAGGGCCGGGGGTGCGATTGGTGGATAAGTTGGTGTTTGGTCGTTATTGTGTCGATAAAAACGGCGCAGCCATTGATGTCAAAGCCGCCGCCCTCGATTGGCTGATCACCGATACCCGCCAAAGCTTACCGTTAACGGAGCCAGCGGAACGTAAGGATATGGAAGAATTGCTCAGTGAGCGGTAGCCCTCAATCCCTCTCCCGGAGCGGGAGAGGGATTTTGAGCATCCCCTACATTTTCCAGAAAGGCGGTTCGCTAAAATCTTTGGAAATCTAATCTTTTTTAAAAAAGTAAATTTTTGATAAAAGCAGGAGACTAAATATGCATTTTATGCTTGTATTATATGCCGGTGATTATCATAATGCATGGCATCGTATTCACTCAGGGAAACAACCCACTTGGCACGGTCATCCCTTTATGGTGGAACGGTTTGGCAAACTTAGTCAACATCATAAAGTCACGATACTAACCTGCAAATCGCAAAAGCCCTATGAAGATACTTTACCTGATGGTTGCCGGGTCATTGAAGTTGGCTTAGCAGAACCCTTTAAGCAACATCGGGAACTAGTGGCTAGAGTTGCTTCAGAGGATGTGACGCATTTAATGATTCGTGCTCCAATTCCAGGTTTAATCCGTTGGGCCACTCGACAGCAAAATTTACGCACAATCGCAGCATTAGCCCAGTCTTATTCCAACAAGACTTTAAAGGGACGGCTTAAAAATTGGCGCTATGCACGCCTATTTAACCATCCTAAGGTTGAATGGGTTTTCAACCACAATATTAACTCCAGCTATAGCTTACAAAGCATTGGGGTTAACCCGGCTAAAATTGTTCCTTGGGATTGGCCACAAACTTGGTTAGACCGCAAGCCTAAGGTTTTCCCGGAGCAGTCAGGCTCGGAACCTTGGACAATATTTTTTGTTGGGTCAGTTATTCCCAATAAAGGGGTTGGTGATGGCATTGATGCTGTGGCAAGATTGCGTCATGCTGGCATTAATATTCAATTTAAAATTGCCGGCAAAGGTGATATTGCTGGGTTTCAACAGCAAGCAGAAACCCTGGGGATTAGTGATGCGGTGATTTTTTTAGGGATGATTGGCAATAATGAGGTGATTGATTATATGACGGCGGCAGATCTGGTGTTGATTTCTAGTCGTCACAACTATCCTGAAGGTTTTCCCTATACGATTAATCAGGCCCTGTTGTCCCGTACTCCCATTATTGCTTCTGATCATCCGATGTTTAAGGGGATCCTGCAACACCGCGAAAGTGCGATGATTTTTCCAGCCGGGGATGGGGGGGCGATCGCCCACTGCATTCAGGAAGTGATCGCCTCTCCATCCCTGTATGAGTCCCTCTCTCGCAACAGCCAATCCGCTTGGGAATTTCTCCAGGTCCCGGTACGGTGGGGGGATGTGATTGATCGCTGGTTAGGGGATACCCCTGGCGATCGCCAGTGGCTCGCGGCCCATTCCCTCCAGTCGGGCCGTTATGCTGACCGCGTTGCCCGCCTCAACAATTAAAAAAAAATCCTTGAAAGAAAAATCACCCTAGCGGCTAAATTGGCGATATAATCGGGGGGTGCATTGCTCCGTTTAGTTGTGTCCACTGCAGTCACGACTCAAAAAACGGGGTTTAGCATGTCAGATTGGGAGCGTCGTGTACAGGAACTGGGACTTGTTGCTGTGATTGTTCTCATTGCCTTGGGAGTGTGGGGTTTTGTAGAGTGGCAGAAAAGCCAGTCCCAGGGTACAGAATGCATCGTCTTGGATGCCGATGGGCAGCAAGTGACCCGCCGGGGTAAGCGGTGTGCATTGAATAATCTTTTTTAGGTGGGACAGTCTCGGGGACTGGCTCTGGCGCTCCTGTCATTGGCAAAATCCTGTGCTAGAGTGGCTATATATAGCGATCAAACTCCTCATCTCAACGAGTGTTTATGGTATTGGCAAAACGTGGACTTGTCCTAGGTGCAACCGCCTTTATGTTAACGACGGTGGCAGTCATGGGAGCTGGGCTGCACTTGTCCCAGGGACAAATTTTGAGCTTAAGCACTAGCCCCAAGGAATTGGTGGATGAGGTGTGGCAGATTATCAACCGCTACTATGTGGATGGGACGTTTAACCAGCAGGACTGGCGATCGCTCCGCACGGAATACCTGGAGCGTTCCTACACCGACCAAGCCGATGCCCACGAAGCGGTGCGGGAAATGCTCAAGACTTTGGATGATCCCTATACCCGCTTCATGGATCCCAAAGAGTTTCAAGATATGCAGATCGATACCTCTGGTTCTTTAACCGGGGTGGGGATTCAGATCGCCAAGGATGAAGAGAGCGATCGCCTCATTGTCATTTCCCCCATTGACGACAGTCCCGCCTTTAATGCCGGGATTCTCGCTCGGGATATCATCATGAAAATTGATGACATCGATACTTTGGGGATGAATGTCAATGATGCCGTGCAATTAATTCGGGGGGAACGGGGTACAGAGGTGACGTTGACGATCCGTCGGGGAGAACGGGAAATTGAATTTCCGATCCGGCGCGATCGCATTGAGATCCATCCCGTTCGTACCCGCATCGAATCAACTCCCATGGGGGATGTGGCCTATATTCGCCTCACCCAATTTAATGCCAATGCCACCCAGGATATGCGCAAGGCCCTGCGGGAATTTGAAGCGATCCGAGGGGAGGGGGCGATTGTCGGCTACGTCTTGGATCTCCGCTCTAATCCTGGTGGTTTGCTCAATGCCAGTATTGATATTGCTCGGATGTGGTTGAATCAGGGCCGGATTGTCTCTACCCATGACCGGCGCGGCGAAGTGGAAAGCCAGCAGGCCAACAATAGTGCCCTTACGGATAAACCCTTAGTGGTGATGATTGACGGCGGTTCCGCCAGTGCCAGCGAGATTGTTTCGGCGGCTCTACAGGATAATCGCCGCGCCACATTGGTGGGGACGGATAGTTTTGGTAAGGGGTTGGTGCAGTCAGTGCGGCCCTTGAGTGATGGTTCTGGTTTGGCGGTGACGATCGCTGAATACCGCACCCCCAATGGTAATAGCATTACCAAGGATCAAAAAATTAGTCCTGATATTGTTGTCGAACTCAG
Organism: Spirulina sp. DLM2.Bin59; assembly: GCA_007693875.1. Classification (GTDB taxonomy): domain Bacteria; phylum Cyanobacteriota; class Cyanobacteriia; order Cyanobacteriales; family Spirulinaceae; genus Spirulina. The sequence continues at coordinate 1,795 of RECT01000216.1, read as the reverse complement.
TGATGAGCAGCGGGAAGAATTGCAGTTAAATAATGATCGCATTGGTACAATTGACGATCCCCAATTTGCCCGGTCTCTGGAGGTGCTCCTGGAGCAGGTGACGGCACAGCGTCCCTCACCCCCTCGAACGGAAGCTAAACCCGCTCGTATCCCCTCCAATTAAGCCCTAAATCCAGTGGGAAAACCACATCCGCAGTTGATAGCTTTCTGGGGAAAGGGGCAGGCCAAGATAGAGGGGTGACCAAAACCAGAAGGCCACTGTGCAGAGGGTAATTATCCCCACGCCCCATGGCCAGCGGCTGGGGGAACCTTGCCAACAGAGGCGATCGCAACAGTAGGCCAGGGCAAGAATGGCAAAAACTAAAGCCGCCATGTAGTGGTAGAGAAACGCGCAGCGGCTGACATTGGCCCAGGGTAAAAGATTGGCCCCATAGCTGATCAAGAGGTAGAGGCCGATTCCCCGGTCTCCTGGGCGATCGCGCCAAACCTGAATCAACAGGATGATGATTGCGGCTGTGGCCCCCCACCAGAGGATCGGATTTCCCATGCCATGGACATCGTAGACCACATTGACCGCTGCTTGCGGTAAGGCAGGATAGGCGGGCACAGTTTCGCTGAAATTACGGGCGGTGGCATAAAAATAGGCGACGGGTCGCCACATCAATAACCAACTAAACCACGGGGAACAATAGGGATGAACTCCGGCACCACTGCCCACGGCATGGTGAAATGCGAGGATCTGACGATGAACCTCCCAGAGGTTGGGGTGGGGATTGAGGAGAAGGTGGGGAACCCAGGCGATGCCATAGGTCAGGAGGGGAACTAGGCCAAAATAGAGGGCCATGTTGAGGGGGGTGAGGTTGGCCAAACGGTTACAGGGAAAACTGATGGCTTGGGGGGTGAGCCAATTAAGCATGAGGACAATGGCCCATAGCCCGTAAATGGCGAGGAGAAATCCTAAACCATTCCACTTCACCGCAGCGGCACAACCTAACCAAAACCCCGCCAGGGTGAAATAGTCGCCGGGCTTAAGGGGCCGCCGGGTGCGGAGGCGATCGCTCACCCAATCACTAAACCGCCGCAACTGGGGAAATCTGGCCCCCCGATAATCCCGGAACCACCGCACCCGTCGCATGATTACCGTAGGGCGGGGGCGATCGCTCAACCCCTGCAACAGGGCCAAATGGCCCAACAAACCAAAGAGCAATAAATAGATATTATTCAAACCATAGCGGGATTCCACCAACAGCAGGCCATCGAGGGCCAGTAACAGGGCGGCGGTGATCCCCAAGCTGCGCCGCTGGCTGAGGTGATAGGCAATCAACCCCCCGACGACGGGAACTGCGGCTCCGGCGATCGCATTCAACCAGCGATAACTGAACGTGGAGCGCATCGATCCCGTTAAGCCATTGATCACATCGGGTTCAGCGGGGAACCCAGAGGCCAACCACATCCCCACCGCCATCAGGGTTTGGCTCAAAGGGGGATGGGAATTATAGACAAATTGCCCGGTGAGGTAGCGATTGGCAAAAACCGGATAGTAAATCTCATCAAAAACGAGGGTATTGAACTGCTCGATTCGCCAGAGGCGCAGCAGCAGGGAACCCAAAAAGATCACCCCAAGGGCAATGGCAAACCAAGAAAAAGCGTGGGGAGGGCGGAGTCGCTCCGAAATCATCAGCGGCAGGGGATCACAGCCATGAGCAGGACGGGACTCAATTCTGCTCAACGTTAACAAGAATTGGCAGGGCCGGGGCCAATTTTCGCCAAATTTCTATACCCGACAAAATTTATC
>RECT01000017.1 GCA_007693875.1 Spirulina sp. DLM2.Bin59 | reverse complement strand
CCCATCGCCCCTTGATAATCCTGAATATTGTCAGCATTAAGCCACGTTTGACCCAACCAAATATTCCCCTCATGACCCTCAGCCACAATCTTTAACTTATCAATCGGGGTAGTCACCCGCTCCAACGTGGCGCTAATCGCCCCTACCCCTTCCGCATCCGGCGGAATCACCCGCGAAATCGTGCCGCTGTTGCCCCCATAGAGCAGATCGTGAGGTTGATCCACCCGGCTATCAATCATCGTCACGCTCAAGGGATCTTCCAAATTTTCAGGAAATAACACCACCGTGGGATCTTGGCCCGTTCCATCCCCCGTGCGGATTAACTTTGGATCTGACGGCCGCACCCGCTCCGCCGCCATTAGATCCACCGTCTGCCCCTGGACAGTATTCGTGATCACCACCGCTCCCGGCGGCACAGCCACCGGCAGATCAAGCCCTGATCCGGTCAACAATGTCGGCAGATCTAAGGCCGTAATCCCCGCTGCGATCTCACTGCGATCCACCTCTAAGCGCAACAACATCCCCGGTTGCGCCAGTTGCACTAAACTTTGACCCGGTACAGCGGCAAGAATGACATGCTTGCCTTCAATTTTGCCCGTATTGAGGATCGTTCCAGCAGAAATATAGAGATTTCCCGATGTGATTAAATCACCGGCATTGACGATCCCACTGGGGTTCGCTTGGAGAAAACTGAATTGCTGAGGATTGCCCCCTAAGCCACTGTAATCATTCGGGCCAGAGGCATTAAACCAACCGCCCTCAAAACCAATGCGATCGGCGGTCGTCGCGGTGAAATTTCCCGATAGATCTAAACTTGACCCCGGCCCAAAGATAATCCCCGCCGGATTGATCAGGTAAAGGTGGGCATTGCTGCCGCTGACTCGTAAAATACCTTGGATCAGCGAGGGATTACCGCCCGTGACCCGCCCTAAAATATTCTCAATCCCCGGCTGGCTTAAAAACTGGGCCACCTGCCCGGCATTGAGGCCGAAATGCTCAAAGCTATGGAAGAGGTTCCCCCCCGCCTCCGTGCCGCCAGTGATACGATAGGTTTGGCCTTGGTATTCGATGAGGGTGCCCGTACCATCAAGGGCAGGGGTGATGGTTTGGGCGAGGGTGGCAACGGGGGTGAGGCTGGCGATCGCCACAAGGGCAACGGTTACGTTAAGAAAACCCATGGGATTAACCTGATCTATTGGTGAACTTATCCGGGGCCAGGGCGTGAACTACACTATTAATCGGATGATCTTTTTTTGAGGCGATTGGCTCAATGCAAACGGTGTTTCACATTACCACTCGCCATGCTTGGGATCAGGCCCAAGCAATGGGGTATTATGACCATGAATCGCTTCAACGGGAAGGCTTTATCCATTGTTCCTATGTGGATCAGGTGATTTTAACGGCGAACCGCTTTTTCCGGGGTCAGCGGGGGTTGGTGTTGTTACAAATTGATGGCGATCGCACTCACCACCCTCTCCAAACCGATGCGGTGGCCAATGAGGGACATTTCCCCCACCTCTACGGTAGGCTAAATCTTGATGCAGTGGTGCAGGTTTTTCCCTTCGAGCCAGATCGGACAGGGGAATTCATGATTTTGCCTGAACTGGAACGAGAATGTTAAGTTAGATTGTGGATTTTTTGCCCCGTGATGACCAAAGCCGAAGCCGTTCAGATTCTCGATCGCCTCATTTTTGCCGAAACTGACCCAGAGGATTGGGTGCAGGATGTGTGGGGCTTGAGTCCCCTGTTGGGGGATGGGGCGGCGCGGCTCTTTGATGCCTATCGGGGCTTAATCGAATGCTGTCCTCCGGAACAGTTGGAGAATTTTGTGCAAACTCTGTTAACAGCACAGATGCCGGATTAATCGGGATCCTGTGGCCAGTCATTAAGGAGGGCGATCGCCCATGGAATTTTTCACGATTTTACTCTCTGGTTTACTCGGGGGCATTAGCCCCACCGGGCTGATCCTCGATCAGGTGATGGAGAGCCAACTCCACAACCGTCTTCCCGGTAGCGAGTCGATTACCGTCCGCATTGATAACCGCCCGAACCATCAGGTCTTACAGGGCAAAGTCGATCGCATCCGCCTCGCCAGCCGTGGCCTCCAACTCACCTCCTATCTCCGCCTCCACACCCTAGAACTAGACACCGATCCCGTCTCCCTCGATTTAGCCGCCCTCCGGCGGGGGGGCAATCCCCGCGCCAGTTTGCGCGCACCCCTCAATGCGGCCACTCGCCTTGTGGTTCATGAGGATGATTTAAACGCCGCCCTCGCCGCCCCGGAATTTCAGGAACGCCTACAGGGGGTGGTGACGCGGTTGGGGGCGAATTTAAGTCCGGGGGAACGGTATCAACTCCAGGATATTGCCGTTAATTTTACAGAAGCGGGCCGGGTGGAAATCACCGCTGCGGTGAAGTCTTCCCAGGATACGATTGTGGTGGCCTTAGCGGGGGCGTTAACGGTACAGGCGGGGCATCAAATCATGCTGGTGGAGCCGGTGCTCACCCTCAATGGCAACCGTTTACCCCCCTTTGTGGAGGCGATCGCCCTGGAAAACCTCCAACGTCCCTTTGATTTAACCAACCTGGAACGCCAAGGGCTTTTCGTCCGCATCCTACAATTAAAAGTAGAGTCTGAACAATTAGCCATTGCGGGTTTTGTCCGCCTCACCCCCTAAGCTTTCAGGAGAATACCCATCATGTTGCCCCGTCGCCCCCTTGCCCTTTGGTTGAGTTGCGGAATCTTCGTAACTGCGATCGCCCTCGGCAGTTGCACCCCCTCCCCCCCCACACCGGAACCCAGCCCCACCCCCGACAC
>RECT01000209.1 GCA_007693875.1 Spirulina sp. DLM2.Bin59 | reverse complement strand
CCTCGCCCCAATCCTCCACCTGGATGAAATCCTGGCAAACCTGCGGAAAAACTTCCCCAAATGCCAAAAACTCATCCTCATCCCCCACCGCTTCCTGCACCTGTTCCCCCTCCACGCCTTACCCGTCACCACAGAAGACGGTGAGGGCAAATTCCTACAAGACCTCTTCCCCAAAGGCGTAGGCTATGCCCCTAACTGCCAAGTCCTGCAACAAGCCAAAAAACGCATGAATCAACGCCCCGACTTTAACCGCCTCTTCGCCATCCAAAACCCCACCCAAGATCTCCAGTTCACCGATATGGAAGTCGAAGCTATCCAATCCCTATTTAACCCCCACCAAGTCCTCAAACATGACGAAGCGGAAAAAGTCGCCATTGATAAAGAAACCCTGAAAAACGCCCACTGTACCCACTTCTCCTGTCATGGCTACTTCAATTTTGAAGATGCCCTCAAATCCGCCCTCATCCTGGCTAAAAGCGAATTTACACCCCCGCCGCCCACCGATGACCCCAACCGCTATCTCCCCACAAAAGACAACAAATTGCTGGATTTAGAAAAATGTCTCACCTTAGAGGATATCCTCCGCCTTGACCTGACCAACTGCCGTCTCGTCACCCTATCCGCCTGCGAAACCGGCATTACCGACTTCACCTCCACCAGCGACGAATATATCGGCCTCCCCAGCGGCTTCATCCTCGCCGGTTCCCCCAACGTCGTCAGCACCCTCTGGGCCGTAAACGATTTATCAACCGCCCTCCTCATGATTCGCTTCTACCAAAACCTCAAACAAGAGCAAACCGTCCCCCTCGCCCTCCGCGAAGCCCAAAACTGGCTCCGAGATGCCACAGCCGCAATGTTGTATCAGTGGTCAACTCAACTCAACCTACGCCCCACCTATCGGCAACAGTTACGCCGTTTTAATACAATGGATGCAACCGCTAAACCGTTTTCCTCGCCTTATTATTGGGCGGGATTTTGTGCAATTGGTGCTTAGGAGCAAAATCATGTCACTAGAAGACCAAATGATTCAAGACTTTATCGCCTTAGTTGAAACCCAATGGCCCCTATTTGTAGACTGTCAAAGAGAACTAACACAATTGTGCGAAAGTTTGCCAGAGGATAAAGAAGCCATGTCCGATGCGATCGCCGCTTGGTGCGAATCTCATCCCGCGATCCAGAATGCGATCGATGTCCTCTCTGGAAATGAGATCTCCGATGGCTCTAAAGCCCCCGGAACCCAAGGCAAAGCCCCACCCCCCCCACAAGACCCGAAAATGTATCAAGAAATGCTGCAAAATAACATTCGTCGCAACCAATCACCATCCCAGCCCAAACCATGAGGGAAGATTCCCCACCGGAATTCGTCGAAAATGCCAAGCTGACCCTCTATGCGTTTCAGCTTTGCCACGATATCACCTTAGCCGAAGGGCAACGAGTCCCCGATAGCGATCGCCTCTGGCAGACCTTCGCCGCATTGGGGCAAACCTTAGCCATCCCCGCCCTCTCCACCTGGCAACAATGGCTCAACCCCCCCGCAACCGAAATAGATTCGCCATTTCAAGAACTCCTCAGCACCGAAATTGGCCAGTGCCTCCGCTTTCCCTTTCCCCCCGCCCCCAACCCAGAAAACCCCATCCCCTATCGCAACGGGGAACTCTACGCAGTCCAACTCCATGATACCTACGCCGCTGACCTCACCTTTCGCTATCCTGGCAGAGTCCCCCTCCATCAACTCAGCCATCTCAATCCCCAGGGAAAATTACTCCCAGATCACATTCAAGCCTCCCTCGGTCAAACCCTCGTCTTCTTTGCCAAACCGATCACAAACGAGGGCAATCTCCCACCCAAAAACTGGCGTAATTTTGCCGATCGCTGTCTCAAAAATCTCCTCGCTGAAGCCGCCCCCCACTGGCAAAATCTAGCCTATCTTGGCGAGGGAACCCTACTTGGTAGCCCCATTTTTGCCTATGAAAACCTTGCTGAAAACCCCGCAAACTCCTGCCATCTTCTCATCTGGTTAGACTGCCATCCCCACACCAGCCAACTCGAAACAACAGGAACCTATTATCATCCGCTGATCAATCTGCTCTGTTGCCGCAGCAAAATCCAGTTTAGCTATCACCAAGCCCGGACTTGCTACCGAGAAGCCAAAGCCCTTTATCGAGAATTAGAGCAACAAGCCCAAGAACTAAAAAATTTACCTCAAGATTGCTCAGAACGATTAACGATCCTCAAAGCATCCTTAGTCAAAACCCACCCCCAAGCATTTACCTATACCCGTTATCTGCGTGACATCCAAGACCAGCACACCACCCTTATCACTAACTTCAAAAATTACAGGATGCTCCTCAAAACCCTTCAAAATAATGAGGCAGACAGTCAATTATTTTGCTTGAAAATTTTCAGCGATTTACGGCATCAACTTTTAGAACAAATCAACACAGACCTCAACTATTTAAATCCAGGCAAAATTCTCTTTGGGCAATATATTGAAACAGTGCGCGGCATTGTAGAAATTGAACAAGCGGAAATCAATTATCAGGAACAGGTTAAGCAGCAAGACCTCCAAGATCAGATCCAGGCCGTGGGGGTCGGTATTGCAGCAGGGGCAATTATCGCCTCAACATCCGGATTAATCACCCAACCCTGGCAAATGCCAAGCCGCGATCGCCCCTTCCTCCCACCCCACCCCTTTATCCTTGCCGTCTTCTTCAGCATCCTTTGTTCCTGGGGAGCATGGCGCATTACCCATAAATTGATAAGGGGCGATCGCCCCCCACTCATCTCCCCCTAAACCTTACCCCCGCCGCCTTCGGGTTATAAAT
>RECT01000018.1 GCA_007693875.1 Spirulina sp. DLM2.Bin59 | reverse complement strand
CAAGCTCCATTGGGGAGGGGGTGGACAAAAAGTGCGACGGTGGGGGCTATGGGTGGGGTTGAACTGCCTAATATCCTAGTAGCGAAGTTCAAGACAGGGTGAGGCGGGATGACGTTTAAAATTCTCTCTATTGATGGCGGCGGCATGCGGGGTGTGATTGCGGCCCAATTGTTGAAATTAATTGAGGCGGAGTTGGTGCGGCTGACGGGTAAACGGTTGCATCAATATTTTGACCTAATTGCCGGCACTTCCAGCGGCTCGATTACGGCGGCGAATTTGACCCTCGGGAAAAGTGCGGCACAGGTTTTGGATCTGTTTATCCAAAATGGGCGGCGGATTTTTCCCTATCGGGGAACTTGGGGGTATTTGTCGCCCCAACGGTTGCCGTTGATTTTGCGCCATGGGCTATCGGCTCCCAAGTTTGCCCATACGGGTTTGGCGACGGTGTTGCGGGAGAATTTGGGGGGGCGATCGCTCTCTGATTTTGAACGCCAAACCCCCAAGCTGCTGATCCCCACCTATGACACAATGCTCCGCCATCCGGTGATCTTCAAAACCTGGGAATCGGCTTGGTATAGCAAAATCCGGCTATGGGAGGCGGTGCTGTGCTCGGCTTCGGCTCCGACGTTTTTCCCTTCCTATTTTTTGCCGGTGGGGGGTTATAGCGGTTCGTTCATTGATGGGGGGGTGGCGGCCAATAACCCCACCACCTGCGCCATTACTTCAGCATTGCATCTGGGCTATACCCTCAAGGATATTCGGGTGTTGTCCATTGGTACGGGGGAAAATACCTATGGCTACCCCTATAAAGATACGCAGCATTGGGGTTTAACCCAGTGGGCGGCGCGGATTTTAGATGTGTTGATGGATGGGCCCCAGGATGTGATGGAGGAGACGGCGCAACAGATTGTGACGTTGGGCGATCGCTACCCCAACCATTATTTGCGGTTGCAACCGAAGCTCTCGAATCTGTTCCTGGATCATGTTTTAGATGCAGAGTTACGGCAGGAATTAACCCTCGCCCTCAAGGGTAAGCGGCCTCAGGTGCGGGAGGATATCGACGATGCCAGCCCGGAAAATATTGCCGTGTTAAAAGTTCTGGCCCAAGGTTATTTTAAAAATCAACGGTTACGAATTCCCGTTTCCTACAATGAGACGAAAAATACGACGATTACAGAAGCCTTTGAAGTGTGGGTGAGTAGTTCGGTCACTTCGCCCCAGGATGGTTTTGCAATGGAGGAATGGAGTTGAGTTATCGGTTTTGGTTGGGGGCAATGGTTTTGGGGTTGATATTGGCCCCACCGGCTTGGGGTTCTCCAGAAATTATCCTCTCGGCGGGGGTGGAGATTCCGGCTTTAGGATCGGGGGCGGCGTTTTTGCCCCAGGTGGATCGGTTGGTGTTGCGGTTGGGCGATCGCCGTGTGGATTATTACCAAGGGGAAACGCTAATCGTTTCCTATCCCGTGGCGGTGGGGCGGGCGGGTTGGGAAACCCCCACGGGGGAATTTCGGGTGCAGCAATTGGTGGTTAACCCAGTGTGGCAACATCCCTTTACGGGGGCGATCGTGCCGCCGGGCCCGGATAATCCTTTAGGGGCGCGTTGGATTGGGTTTTGGAGTGATGGGGAGAATTTGATTGGTTTCCACGGCACGCCGGATGAGCGATTGATTGGCCAAGCGGTTTCCCATGGCTGTGTGCGGATGCGCGATCGGGATATTATTGCCCTGTTTGATTTAGTATCGGTGGGAACGGTGGTGATCGTGGAACCCTAGGGGCGATCGCACCCTTTAAAATAGATCACCATATTGTTGATCCCCTAAATGCCGATGATTCCCTTTACTCTGCCTCGACACCTACGGACAGCCCTCGTGTTTTGCGGGGCCTTGGTCTTGAGTCTCACCCTTTGGCTCAGTCCCGCCACCGCCGCCACCACTGACCAACTCCCCAGCCCCACCGCCAACGCCATCATCGATACCGCCAACCTTTTAAGCCGGATTAACACCAGCAATCTTAATAAATCTTTAGCAAAACTCGCCACCCAAACCGGCCAACAGGTGCATTTCGTCACCATCGATCGCCTCGAATATGACGACACGATCGCCGCCTTTAGCGATCGCCTCTTCACCCAATGGTTCCCCACCCCAGAGCAACAGAAAAACCAAACCCTCTTAGTGTTAGCCAGCCTCACCAACCAGGGGGCAATCCAAACCGGAGCCAGCGATCTGCTCACCCCGGAAATCACCACCAGCATCACCGAAGATACGTTACTCCTACCCCTGCGACGGGGGGGGAAATATAACCAAGCCTTGTTAGATGCAGGCGATCGCCTCATCGCCATCCTCTCCGGCCAGCCCGATCCTGGCGCACCGGAAATCGCCGCCCTCGATGTCGAAGCCACCTACGCCACCGCCGAAGAAACCGACGATCGCAACGCCACAATCTGGGTCGTGGTGTTGCTGGTCGTGGCCACCGTCGTCCCCATGGTGACGTACTTCGCCTATGTGGGCCTTCCCGGTCGTTAGGGCAATTTGATGAACTTTTCTAAAGTTATCTCAAGCTTTCCAGACGAAAACGCCCCGGCCTCCCTAGAATATGAGCTTAAAGTTCTGATCCAGAATTTTACAGAATAGGAGTAAACATTCATGACCACTTCCAGTAATCAGATGGTGAAGCCCTATCTGGGAGATCCCCAAATGGGCCATCTATCTACCCCGATCAGTGACTCTGGGTTTACCCGCGTCTTCATCGGCAATCTGCCCGCCTACCGTCCCGGCCTATCTCCCCTGTTACGGGGCTTGGAAATCGGCATGGCCCACGGTTACTTCATCGGCGGCCCCTGGGTGATCCT
>RECT01000163.1 GCA_007693875.1 Spirulina sp. DLM2.Bin59 | reverse complement strand
CTTAATGTGGACAGACTGGGAATCCCCGTGCCTTTAGGCCGGGGAGGATGTCAACTACCGTAATTGCTGCACCGGCTGTTAATTCCATTTCCACAGTCGGTAAAATATCGAGTAGTCTTTGAGCAACGCGATCCGGTTCAGCAAAAGACAACCGCAAGGTAATCAAACTGGGCAGTCCATAATTACTGAGAGCTACCAGCATTGAAAAATCCAAGTCCTGCGTTAAAACGACTTTGCTCTTTACTCTCGCAAGTTCTAAGATCTCTGAGTCTGAAGCATTTTGGGGCAGTAGATCTGTCGTGCGTATTATGTCATAGCCCTCTGTGACTAAGATCATAACGGTCAAAGGAGAGATATGAACATCAGCTAAAAAACACAGATGATTCATGCTGATGTAAAGCTCACCATCTGATCTGATACAGCCCAAGCCGCATAATTAAGAGCTTGACGAATATCTTCCTCTTCTAACTCTGGATAAGCTGTGAGAATTTCTTCAATGGATAAATGACTAGCCAATAACTTCAAAACAAATCCTACCGTGATCCGCATTTCTCGAATTGTCGGCTGTCCAAGGCATCTTTCTGGATTAATAGTAATGCGATCTAATTCTTTAATCACGATCAAACTCCTCTGAATTCTAAACAGGCTTTCATCTTTGTTGCGATTCACTCTGGAAAATCATGGATGATCTCAGCGGTAGACAGACCTGCTGCCAAGCAAGCTAGAACGTTATCAACGGTGAATCCAGGGTTTGCCAGGTTCAATCGTGAGCATTTGACGATCGCTCAGCGGATCAACATTGAAGAATACCTCAGTTTAAAGCAGGTTAACACCTGGCCGCCATTGACCCACAGCCTAAGCTTAACCGTGGGCCGCGAGCCATTGGAGAATGAGGGCATTGACCTGATCCGGGGTTTCATCATGGGGACAGTGGCCCGCTTTGGGGATGATGTGGAATTCCCCTTGGGGGAGATTTTGGTAGATTTTAGAACCGGCGATGGGAGTCCAGGGATCCGCCTCACCCCAAAGAATTAACAGAGGTTGAACGATCGCCCCCAATAATTCCCCAGGGGTAGGGCCGGGGGGAGCCGTTAACACCGAGGCAAACACCTGCTGCGCCCCCGGATCACAGGAAGGTTGATAGAGGAGTTCCACCAGTTCATCGGTGACGGCGGTGCGATCGCCATACACCTGATAAAGCGTGTTCTTGATCCGACCCCGTTGGCGAATTTGGTTGAACACCAAAGGGCCGATCAGGGGGGAGCTAACCAATTGCGTAAACGTGCCCATCACCAACCGCAACAGGGGATTCAACTCCTCCGGCCGGTGATTCAACCCCCCGGCACAGTTGATCAATATGCCGCCTTGGGTCATCTCCGGTCGGTGGGCCATCATCATCAACGTCAGTAAGCCACCGATGGAATTCCCCACCATCACCATCGGCCGGCCAATGTGGGCCTGCCAAAAATCCGCGATTTGGCTTTCCCAAAGTTCGAGGTTGTAATCTAGGGCCGGTTTAGCCGAACCCCCAAACCCCAACAGATCCAGGGCATAAACCTGATACCCCGCCGCCGCTAAAACCGGGATATTGTGCCGCCAATGGCCAATGGAAGCCCCAAAGCCATGGATGAGCAGGAGCGGTTCCCCTGTCCCGGCGACGGTGTAGCGGATGTGGTGGCCCTGCCACTGCCAATCATGGGGGGTTAGGGTTGCGGGGGCGGCTGCTGTTACCATGGGGGGATTAAAAATTTCTAAACTTTTGTAACGCTATTTTACCGATAATTGCCATGCTTTTGCCAGAACAACGGACGAAACTCGACCCCACCAATGATGCTCTGTTTTATGATTATCCCCGCTTCGTCAACCATGTGGATGATCATTTTATCGAGCAGTTGACGGCGTTATACCGCGATCGCCTCACCCCCCAAACCCGCATCCTTGACCTAATGAGCAGTTGGGTTTCTCATTTGCCGAAGGAGATGACATTTGCCCATGTGGAGGGCCATGGCATGAATGGGGAGGAGCTGGCCAAAAATCCGCGCTTAGATCACTACTTTCTCCAAAACCTTAACGAAAATACCACGCTTCCTTTTGAGGATGAGAGTTTTGCAGCGGTGCTCAATTGCGTTTCCGTGCAATATCTGCAATACCCGGATCAGGTGTTTGCGGAGGTGGCTCGGATTTTGGAACCGGGGGGGTTGGTGATTATTAGCTTTTCCAATCGGATGTTTTACCAAAAGGCGATCGCCGCCTGGCGGGAGGGGACGGAATCGAGCCGGGTGCAATTGGTGCAGCGGTATATTCGCGCTATCCCGGCCTTTACTGAGCCGGAGGTGATCCGCCAAATTTCCCCAGTGCCGGCGGTTTTGCAACTATTGGGCATGGGGATTCACGATCCCTTCTATGGGGTGATTGCGCAAAAACGAAAATCTTCTCAGGGATAGAGGAAAATGAAGGCCCAGTCGCGGTACAACAGTTGAATCTCTACCCCTGTTAATCCCCGATGGATGCCACCCCTCCCACTGAAATCACGATCCCGACCCCTTTACTGATGGAGGCCTTGATTGGGTTGGGGGGGGTTGTGGGGTTGATTTTGCTGGTGATGGGGGGGCGATCGCTCTACAACACCTTGATTGCGCGATTGCCGCCCAATTGGCAAAAAATCTACCTTCGCCTCATTGCCCCGGATTTACCCCTGGTATTTTTAATCCTGATCGTTGGGGTAAGCGATGTGGTCTTGATTTACCTGCCCCTCAATTACTGGTGGTGGTTGGGGGAAACCGCTTTAGGTTTATTACTGGGAGCCTTTTTAATCCTGTTTGGAACGCGGTTTTTTGCCCGCCTCTTTGATCGCTATTTACTGGACACCGCGATTCAAAGCCGCCAAAAAGTGAATAGTGAATTGCTCAATGTGACGAAGGCGATCGCCAATGGGTTATTAATCATCATCGTCGTGATTATCTTTGCCCAGGTGCATCGCTTTAATATTGTTGGACTGCTGGCCAGTTTAGGGGTAGGGGGGTTGGCCATCGCCTTTGCTGCCCAGAAAACCCTAGAGCAGATCCTCGGTGGCATTGTGATTTATTTAGACCGGCCCTTTGTGGTGGATGATTATATTGGTCTACCCGATGGCATTTTTGGGCGAGTCGAATCCATTGGGATGCGATCGACAAAAATTCGCACCTCCGGGAAAGGCACATTAGTGATTGTTCCCAACAGTGTGTTAGCTTCTATCAACATTGAAAACTATACCAGTGCTAAAAAAATAATTTCTCTGGTTTATCTCACCTTTGATCGCCTCATCGAAGATACCGAAAAAGCCTTTGTGCGGCAAATCATTCTCGATAGTACCAAAGATATTTTAGGGGTAGATCCCCGTAGCACTGAAGTCAGATTTAAAGTCCTAGATCACACCGAAGGAAGCTTAAAAAGTCAAGCTCAGATCAACTTTTTCATCCTCGGTTCCGGCGATGTTTCCATGGATTTGCGCAAACAGGTCTTAGAAATTGCCAATCAAAATATTACCCGCCAACTCACGGAATTTGGGGTTGAGTTTTCCATTGAAGAACGCAGCCTCAATGTTGATTCTCCCATTACCATTTAACCTCCATGGATTTTTCTCAACTTGTCGATTTTAGCCAAAAAGTAATCGGCTGGCTCAAGGAAAATGAACTCCTCAATGCGTTGATTTTTCTGGGTTTTCTCGGATTAGCCTTGGTGGTGGGCCGCTATACCCCCACCGCTGTGCGTCTGTTGATTAATGCGATCGCCCCCCAAACCAAACACCGGTTTTATGATCGTTGGGTCGAACCGATCCGCCCAGAAATCCGGATCACCGGCACACTGCTACTGATTACCATCGCCCTCAGTTGGCTCACTCCCTACAATGCCATCTATAACTTTCTCCGTCCCTGTATGGTCTTGAGCCTCACCATTAGTACCGCTTGGCTCACCTCCCGTTTACTCCACTTATTTTTACAAGTTTATGGCATTGCCTTTGTGCAAAAGTTAGGTCTCGATCCTGATGAACTGATTTTGCCCTTTGAATCGGTGTTAAATGTGGTGATTGGGGTTACGGCGGCCATCGCCTTTGCCCAAACCCAGGATATCAACCTGATTGGGTTAGTGGCCAGTTTGGGGGTCGCCGCTACGGCGGTGGGTTTAGCGGCACAGAGCGCCCTTTCGCAATTAATCGGAACCATTGTTTTATACCTAGACCGTCCCTATATTAAAGGGGAATATATTCGCCTCGCTACGGGTTTATTTGGTCGAGTGGAATCCATTGGTATTCGCTCAACTAAAATTCGCACCCCCGCCAAAAATACCCTGGTGATTGTGCCCAATTCTTTAATGATTAATATGGAAATTGAAAACATCACTCGGGGCAAAAAAGTGATGGTGTTGTTGTATCTTGACTTTTTACAAAATTTAAACTCCCAACAAATGGCCTTGGTGGAGCAAGTGGTAAATGAAAGTACCGATAGTTTAATGGGCATTGATCCCGGCAGCACCCGCATTCAATTTATGAACCTAGAGGAACAGGAAAACCGCCGCGCCCGCGTCACCTTTTTCATCCTCGGTTCCAGTGACAATTCCATCGAACTGCGTAAACGCTTGCTAGAATTAGCCAATGCCACCATTGCCCAACGCATGGCCACCTACGGTTTAGAGTTCACCACCCAAGACCCCACGGTCTACGTGGATTCCCCTGTGCCCCTTTAGGCGAGCTGGCGGGCAAGGTAGGCCTCCATTCATGGCAAACACCGATGTTAAAAGTTATTACTGCTTTCACTGGCGCGGGTTTGATCACCATGCTCCAGGGGTTAGCCCCCCAAGCCCTCAGCCTCAATCCCCCCATGGAAATTGCCCAAACCGATACGGCGGCGGCCTTCTATGCCCGCCATAAAGATAACGTTGCCGCCATTCCCCTCCCCGACTGTGCCACCAGCACCTCACAACTCACCCAACGGGAAATGCAGGAAATCCTCCTCGAACATAACCGCGCCCGCCAAGATGCCGATCGCCATGTGCCCAGGGGTTTACCCCCTTTGCCGGCGGTGCGTTGGAATTGTGATGTGGCTGCGGTGGCTCAAGCCTGGGCAGATCAAAGCCGAGGCACTCAAGGCCATAGCTCCAGTGGCTGGCGACAGCAACAATTTGCCGCCCGCACCGGCCTGCGGGGCAGTGCCGCCGCTTTGGGGGAAAATCTCGCCTGGGCAGCGGGTTCGGCTCCGGCAGTGGTTCAGCCCGTGGTGAAAGGGGTGACGGATTGGGATGCAGAACGGCAGCACTACAACCACAGCAATGGCAATTGTGGCCAAGTCTGCGGCCACTACACCCAAATCGTCTGGCGAGAAAGTACCCAGATTGGCTGTGGCATTGTGCGGAATCAAATTCGCTTCCCAGGGGGCGATCGCACCTGGCCCCATGGCTATTTCCTCAACTGCAACTATCACTATGTGGGGAACATCAACAACGACAACCCCCTGATCGTTCACCCCGATTGGTACTATCAATAATCCCGTTGGGTTAGATAGGTGTAACGGTTGAGGCTTTGCTCATAGTTTTGTAACAGCCGCTGCGCTTCGGGGAGTGTGATTTGCTGCTCCTGAAGCGCGGTTTCGGTGCGTTGGCGGAGAATTTCGAGGAGATTTTCACCGTTGTATTGGAC
Organism: Spirulina sp. DLM2.Bin59; assembly: GCA_007693875.1. GTDB lineage: Bacteria > Cyanobacteriota > Cyanobacteriia > Cyanobacteriales > Spirulinaceae > Spirulina. Next base: position 8,276 of record RECT01000163.1, on the reverse strand, counting down.
AGCGGCTAAGACTTCCCCCATGGTATCGCCGCGAATCACTTGATCCACGTGGTAGCCCTTGGGGGTCATGGTGATATGGACGGTGTGGGTTGTGCCGAAGAGATTATGTAAATTGCCCATGATTTCCTGATAGGCGCCCACGAGGAACATCCCTAAATAGTAGGGTTGGGGGCTGTGGTCGGGGTTGAATTGAAGGGGATGGAGTTCGAGGCCATCTTTGCCGGGATGTTGATCAATAAAGCGATCAATTTTGCCGTCACTATCACAGGTGAGGTCGGCTAAAATCACCCGCTCGGTGGGGGTTTCGTTGAGGCGGTGGATGGGCATGATCGGGAAGAGTTGGGCGATCGCCCAGCTATCGGGGGCGGAACGAAAGACGGATAAATTGGCGGTGTAGGTGGCGGTGAGGCTGGTTTCTAGTTCTTTGAGATCATCGGGAATCACGGCTTGATGGCGGATCAGGCTGAAAATTTTCTGGCAACAGCAGCCGCAGAGTTGTTCAGCTTTGGCCCGTTCCGCTAAGGAAAGATAGCCAAACCCAAAGAGGCTGATGGCTTCTTCTTTAAATTGCAAGGCATCATGGTAGGCCTCTTGGTAATTTTCTAAATCAATGGTTTCGTAGGTTTCCCAGAGGTTGCGGAGGATGAGGTGATCCGTAGGGGCAACGGGGGGCGGTGTGGCGGTGACGGGATAGCTTGCGCCAAGGATATCGAAGATCAGGATAGATTGATGGGAGGCGATCGCCCTTCCACTTTCACTCATTAACGTCGGGGCCGGCACTTGGGCCGCCGCTACGGCTTCCTGCACTTCTGCCACAATATCATTGGCATAATTTTGCATATTGTAGTTTTTCGAGGCGGCGGTTTTGGTTTTCGAGCCGTCGTAATCCACCGCTAACCCGCCCCCCACATCAAGGTATTGCATCCCTGCCCCGAGTTTTGCCAACTCTACATAGATTTGACTGGCTTCACGGATGGCATCTTTAATCACACTAATCGAGGAAATTTGCGAGCCAATATGAAAATGGAGCAGTTGCAAGCAGGGTAATAATTCCGCCTGTTCGAGGGTTTGGACGACGGTAAGAATTTCGGGGATGGTGAGGCCGAACTTGGCGCGATCGCCCGTGGAATTGCCCCAATGGCCCGATCCTTTCGTATTCAACTTGGCTCGCACCCCTAAGTTGGGGCGAATTTGCAAAATTTCGCTGATTTCCAAAATTAAACGCAACTCTTCCAACTGTTCAATCACCAGGAGGGGATAGTGGCCCAACCGCGTTGCCAGTAGGGCCGTTTCAATATATTCGCGGTCTTTGTAGCCGTTGCACACCAAGAGCGTTGGTTGATCATGGCCGGGGGGATTGGGGGGCAATGTGGCAAGGGCGATCATCAGTTCTGGCTTCGATCCCGCTTCTAAACCAAAATGATAGGGCTGGCCAAACTTCACTAAGGCCTCCACTAAATGGCGGTGCTGATTGCATTTAATGGGATAAACCCCCCGATAGGTTCCGGGGTAACTGTAGCGGGCAATGGCGCGGGCAAAGCAAGCATTGAGGCGTTCGATGCGATCGCCCAAAATATCCGGGAAGCGAATCAACAGGGGCATCCCTAAATTACGTTGCTCCAACCCCTGCACCAATTCATACAAATCCAACGAACCGCCGCGATCGCCCAAGGGTGAAACCAGCACATGGCCCGCCGCATTGATGGAAAAATAAGGCTCTCCCCACCCCTGCACCCGATAAAGGCTCTCACTGGCCTCAATCGTCCAAGGTTGGGGCGGGGTGAGGGTCGGCAGAGATTGAACGGCAGTAACCATGGGCGATCTTCTCGAAAATTCGATCTCTAGTGTGCCAAATTCTCGCCCCCCTTCCGCAAATTGCCAAGCATCTCAGTCCATTGCATAATACAAACATACACACCCCAGAAGGTTTGATGGTTGCAACCCCAGTAAAATCCTCAACAGAAACATCCTCAACGCTGACCCTGAACGATCTACAACGCAACCCGTAGGGACGAAAAATTTTTCGCCCCCACGCAGATTAGGCCTCAAATCTGAGGGGCTTAGAAACGATAAGCCCGATCGCCCACCCACAACGTCGCCGGAACCGCATGATTACCCCGCACCCGCACCTCAACCACCATCGGCGGATTAGTGGGAAAACGGCGGTTAATATCGGCAATATGATCATTAATGCCGTCCTTTTGGTCTTCCGGCATATAGTACCGCTCCAGGCCATAGATGACTTGGCCATAGTACAACTGCCCAGCTAAGGCCACCTCGTCGATCGCTAAATTGCGAGGCCGATTCAACGCCACCGCCACCGGCTCCCAAGGGGTGGGAATTCCTGGATTTGCCTCCGCTTCAGGACTACCCAAGACCACATAAATCAGCAACGGTCGAGAGGGATCCCGCCCTTCAGTGTCTAATTCTGCCTGGATCTCCGCCCAACCGGGCAAACTTTCCAGCGTTGGGACTTGAGAAATTTCATAATTGAGGGTTTGGGAATAGCCCCGTAACAAATCGTAGGGATCCACAGGAGCGGTTTGGAGAATCACCGGCTCCCCCGCAAAATAAGTGATCATCGCTTGGGCTGGCACACCGACAATCAGGGCAAATTGAGCCAAAAGCGTGACGGCAAAACGCCAAGGGGGGGTAGTGGTTTCTGAGGTCGTCGTCATTGGGATTGCGGGAATGGGGTATGACCCATTTTAGGAGGGCGATCGCCCCCCGTTTCCCCTCTGGGTCAATTTGGCGATCGCCACAAACCCCTCCCCTAGGCGATCGCTCAATCAGAGGTGATGTATTAATCTATACAAAAAATAATCCACAATTCCATGATCGTAGACCCAAACCATCAAGGAATTGTGAAGAATGTTGTTGTCGTCGTGGATACGGGCGGTGATTAGCCGTCGCCGCTGGATTAAGTTTGCCTCAGGGATACTCTTGGGGTTCACCCTCTCCCTCACCCTTTTAACCGCCTGTCAGCCCGCCGCTGAAGTGACGGATTCTGCTCCCAGTGCTCCCGATAGTGGCTCCGGCGGCACAGTCCGCATTGGCATGACCGCCTCCGATATTCCCTTCACCAGCGGCGCACCGAACTCCGGGTTTGAAGGTGTCCGGTTCACCGGCATGACCCTCTACGATGCCCTCGTTACCTGGGATTTATCCGTTAGTGATCAACCGGCTCCCCTCGTACCACAATTGGCCACAGAATGGTCAGTGGACGAAGCCGATCCCCGCGTCTGGACATTTAAGCTGCGGGAAGGGGTCAAGTTCCACGACGGTTCCGACTTCAACGCCGATGCGGTGGTGTTCAACTTTGAAAAAATCTTTGATGAAAATGCGCCCCAGTATGATGCCCGCCAATCGGCTCAAGTCATTGCTCGGTTGCCGGTCTACGAAAGTATTCGCAAAGTTGACGACTACACCGTTGAAATCACCACCAAAACCCCATCTTCACTGCTGATCAACCAACTGCCCTTCATGTTCTTCTCCAGTCCCGCCCACTATGAGGCCCTCGGAGAAGATTGGACAGCCTTTGAAATAGATCCCTCTGGTACAGGCCCATTTATGTTGGAGGAACTCGTGCCCCGGGAGCGGGCGGTGCTAGTTCCCAACCCCAACTATTGGGATGAAAACCGCATGGCCAAGGCCGATCGCATTGAACTGATCCCCATCCCCGAAGGTACAACCCGCGCCAATGCCCTGTTATCGGGACAGGTGGATTGGATTGAAGCCCCCCCAGCGGATACGTTAGCCATGCTTGAGGGTCGCGGCTTTCAGATCACCAGCAATGGCTATCCCCACCTCTGGCCCTGGCAATTTAGTTTTGCGGAAGGCTCCCCCTGGCTCGATAAACGGGTGCGCCAAGCGGCCAACCTCGCCATCAACCGCGAGGAAATCCAAGCCCTCTTGGGGGGGAATATGATTCCCGCTCAGGGGATCTTGCTTCCCGATGATCCGGCCTTCGGTAATCCCGCCTTTGAGGTGCGCTACGACCCCGATGAGGCGTTGGCATTGTTGGCAGATGCTGGCTATGGCCCCGATAATCCCCTTGATGTGAAGGTCTTGATTTCCACCTCAGGGTCGGGACAAATGCAGCCCCAGCCAATGAATGAGTTAATCCAACAGCAATTAGCGGCGGTGGGGATTAACGTTGATTTCGAGGTGTTGGTGTGGGAAACCCTCTTTGATAACTGGCGGCAAGGGGCAGAGCATCCCGATTCTCGCGGTGCTCATGCCACGAATATCACCTTTGCCACCCATGACCCCTTTGCGGCGATGGTGCGGTTCGTCTATACCGACAGTGCTCCCCCCAACTCCCTCAACTGGGGGCTGTACAGCAATCCGGAGGTGGATGCGTTAATTGAGGAACTTCAGGAAACCTTTGATCCGGAGGCCAATCTGGCGGTCTATCAACGGCTCCATGAAACCCTAGTGGAGGATGCCCCCTTCCTGTTCGTGGCCCATGATGTGGGGCCGCGGGCGATGCGTAGCGAGGTGGGCGGTTTTGTCCAGGCGAAAAGTTGGTTCCAGGATATTACGCCGGTTTACCTCAATTAGGAGTTTGGGGTTGGCCCCTGGCCAACCCCCCTCACCTGCTAATCGATTCACCCTGACCCAAGAGCCGCCATGTTTTTATACATTTGCCGTCGCATTGTCTACACCGTCCCCATTGCCCTAGCGGTGGCGGTGGTGTGCTTTTCCCTGGTGCATTTAGCACCGGGAGATCCCCTCTCAGCAGTGATTCCGGCGGATGCCCCCGCTGAAGTGGTGGAGCGGATTGTGCAGGCCTATGGCATGGATCGCCCCTTGCCGGTGCAGTTCTTTTCCTGGTTAGGGCGGGCCATCCAAGGGGATTTGGGGGTTTCCGTGGCCACGGGGCGGCCGGTGGCGGGGGAAATTAGCCGAGCTTTGGGCAGTACGTTTACTCTCGCCTTGGCGGCGGCTTTGTTGGGCTTCCTGTTTGGCACGTTGTTTGGGACGGTGGCGGCTTTTTTACAGGGCCGGTGGAGCGATCGCCTCGTCACCGGTATTGCCCTCTTTGGCGTGTCGGTTCCCCATTATTGGCTGGGGCTGTTGTTGGTGATTATCTTTTCAGTGCAGTTGGATTGGTTGCCCTCCTTGGGGGGGGGATCCGGCTCCTTTGGAGAGCGGTTGCCCTATTTAATTCTCCCAGCGGTGACGATGAGTTTTATCCCTATGGGGATTGTCACCCGCACGGTGCGATCGACGGTTTCGGAATTGCTGGGATCGGAGTTTGTCACCTCCCTGCGGGCGCGGGGTTTGAGTACTGTCAGCATTGCTAAACATGTGGCTAAAAATGCCGCCCCTTCGGTGTTGGCGGTGATGGGGCTACAGTTTGGCTACCTGTTGGGGGGATCGATCCTGGTGGAAACGGTATTTTCCTGGCCCGGCACCGGCTATCTCCTCAATGGGGCCATTTTTCAGCGGGATATTCCCCTCCTCCAGGGAATTATTCTCACCCTCTCGATGTTTTTTGTGGCCCTGAACCTCTTGGTGGATGTGTTGCAAACCCTGTTTGATCCCCGCATTCGCCGCAGTTAATTCCCCATCATCGTTGTGACTTTTGAGGACGTTGACCCTATGCAAAATGTCAAATCTCCTTCACCCACTCCCCCCAAAAGTGCTGATGGGGGCAAACTGGCCACCCAATCTCGCGGCTATTGGGCCACAGTCTGGCGCAGTTTGCGGCGGGATCCCCTGTCCATCGTCTGTGCCACTGTCCTGGTGGGGTTGGTGTTGATTGCGGTGTTTGCGCCCCTGCTGGCCCCCCACAGTCCGGCGGAAAGCACGATGGTGAATCGACTCTTACCCATTGGCAGTGCCGGGTATATCCTCGGTACCGATGAGTTGGGCCGGGATATGCTGACGCGGCTGATGTATGGCGGTCGCATGAGCTTGGTGATGGGGATTTTGCCCGTGGTGATTGCCTTTGTGATTGGGACGAGTTTGGGCCTGATGGCGGGGTTTTTCGGGGGTTGGGTGAACACGGTGGTGATGCGGACGACGGATGTCTTTTTTGCCTTTCCGGCAGTGCTGTTGGCGATCGCCATTTCCGGGGCCCTAGGCCCGGGCCTAGGTAACTCGATGCTAGCCCTCACCCTCGTCTTTATTCCCCCCATTGCCCGCGTTGCCGAAAGCGTCACCACCCGGGTCAGGATGCTGGATTTTGTCGATGCGGCCCGGGCTTCCGGCGCTCATTCCGTGACGATTATTCGCATTCATGTGGTCAATAACGTCATGGGCACGGTGTTTATCTATGCCACCAGTTTGGTGTCGGTGTGCATGATTTTGGCGGCGGGGTTGAGTTTTTTAGGGTTGGGGGTGAAGCCGCCTACGCCAGAATGGGGCTTGATGCTCAATACCTTGCGACAGTCGATCTATGTCCAGCCCTGGGTTTCGGTGTTGCCGGGGTTGATGATTTTTATCACCTCCCTTTGTTTTAACCTCCTCTCCGATGGGTTGCGGGGGGCGATGGATTTAAAACGGTAGGGCTACGTTAACCAAGAGGACAAACAATCATGGCTCATTTTCTTGAGGTCGAAGGTCTGCAAAAATATTTCCCCATTGGCAAAAACCTCTTGGGGCGGCCGAAACAGGTGGTTAAGGCGGTGGAACAGGTTTCTTTTGCAGCGGAGCGGGGCAAAACCCTGGGGATTGTTGGGGAATCCGGCTGCGGTAAGTCCACCACCGCCCGCCTGTTAATGGATTTAATTTCCCCCGATGCGGGGCGGATTACCTTGGATGGGGAAACCTACGGGAAAGGGCGCGATCGCAAGCCCATCCGTGAGCTACGGAAGCGGATGCAAATGGTGTTCCAAGATTCCTACGCCTCCCTCAATGCCCGGCTCACCATTGAGGAGAGCATCGCCTTTGGGCCGAAAATCCATGGGGTGAGCGAAAGCGCAGCCCGGGCCAAAGCCAGGGATCTCCTCGATCGCGTCGGCCTCGCCCCGGACAACTTCATCCGCCGCTATCCCCATGAACTCTCGGGGGGGCAACGGCAACGGGTGAATATTGCCCGTGCCCTGGCCATTGACCCGGAAATTGTCATCCTTGATGAGGCGGTATCGGCCCTCGATAAATCCGTTCAAGCCCAGGTGCTCAACCTCTTGGCGGATCTCAAAGCCGACTACGGCCTCACCTATCTCTTCATTTCCCACGATCTCAACGTCGTGCAGTATGTCAGCGATACGGTGATTGTGATGTATTTGGGCCAGGTGGTGGAATCGGGGCCCGCCCATAGCCTCTATGCCAATCCCGCCCATCCCTACACCGCCGCCCTCCTTTCCGCATTGCCGGCCCTCCATCCCGAAGACCGCAAAACCCACGCCCCCCTCGAAGGGGATCCCCCTAACCCCATTTCTCCCCCCAGCGGCTGCCGCTTCCATCCCCGTTGCCCCTATGCGGAAGCGGTCTGTGGTGAAAAGATGCCGCCCTTGACGGATCTGGGGGCAGGTCGTCATGTTGCTTGCCATATGCGCATTGAGGGTTCTGGTTATTCTGAACCGCGTCCCCTGGCGGCCCCGACGGCAACCCCCACCACCCCCTAGGGGCGAAGGATTGACGATTTTGCCCCCCCTACCCCTGTTTTTTCACCGCTCAAGCTCATGACTAATATTGTTGAGGTTCGCGATCTATCGGTCACATTTAAAACGTCAGAAGGCTCGGTTTATGCCGTCTCTGGAGTGAATTTAGACCTGGCGGAGGGTAAGACCCTCGCCCTAATTGGGGAATCCGGCAGCGGTAAAAGTGTAACGATGAAGTCCCTCATGCGGCTCCATCCTCCCCATAAAACGGCGATCGCCGGCCAAATTACCGTGGCGGGGCAAGATGTCCTCGCCTTGGGACGGAGGGCCTTGGCGGATCTGCGGGGTAAGGAAATCGCCATGGTGTTTCAAGAACCGATGCTGGCCTTTGATCCGGTGTTTACGGTGGGGGATCAAATTGCCGAGGTGGTGGTGCGCCATGAGGGGTGTAGTTATCAGGCGGGGCGCGATCGCGCCTTGGAAATGATGGAATGTGTGCAAATCCCCTCCCCCCGCAAACGCCTCGATGCCTACCCCCACGAAATGAGCGGCGGCATGCGCCAACGGGCGATGATTGCCCTCGCCCTCTCCTGTCGCCCCAAGGTGTTACTGGCGGATGAACCCACCACGGCCCTCGATGCCACAGTCCAAATCCAAGTCCTGCTGTTGCTGCGACAGCTTCAGCGGGACTTGGGGATGAGTATGATTTTTGTCACCCATGAT
>RECT01000121.1 GCA_007693875.1 Spirulina sp. DLM2.Bin59 | reverse complement strand
GGGCGGTGGGGGGAGAAGTAGGGAGTGGGAAGTAGGGAGTGGGAAGTGGGAAGAAATCCGTTCAGCCCCGCTCCGGATCAGAGGTAGGGATTAGTGTTGGGTTGTGGCATTTCTGGAGGAGTGCGGTGAATTGTTCCGGGGTTGTCACGGGAGGTAAACAGGTGAGTCCTTGGCAGACTAAGGCGATCGCTCCTCCGGTCATTTCTTCCTGGCGGTACATCGCCCTTGGCCAAAACTGTCGCCCCAATGCCCGCAATTGATCCGCATCAGACCGGACTAAGGTTGCTGCTAAAAACCAATCTAAGGCTCCGAATAGGCTCGGACAGGCGGCCGGGGATTGATCCATAATCCCTGCAAAGGCGAGCAATCCTTGCTCGGCTCGTTCTAGATAAGCTGTCTCTTGGGTGACGAGGGCGAGGCGGACTAAATTGGCGATCGCCACCCCATTGGCGGCCGGCGTGGCATTGTCCAGATAACTCCGTTCCCGCACCAACAAATCACCACTGGCATCCAATGCCCCATTGAAATAGCCCCCCCCTTGGTGATTCCAAAGGTGTTGATCAAATTCCCCCTGAACGCGGATTGCCGCCGTTAACCACCGTTCCGCCTGCTCCACTTGGTAGAGATCTAACAGGGCCTTAATCACAAAGGCGTAATCCTCCGATTGGGCGGGGACGGATACGCTGCCGCCATAGTTGAGGCGGTGGAAGCGGCCCTCAACCCATTGCTGATTCAAAAGAAATTCCATCGCCCCCGTCGCCAAGGCCAGGGCCGGGGGCAAGTCAAACACCGCCGCCGCCCGCGCCAACCCGGAAATCATCAACCCATTCCAGGCGGCGATCATTTTGGGATCGGTGACGGCGGGGATCCGGCCGGGCCAAGGATAGGTTTTGGCGGTGTGGTTATCGACGGCGGGGGGGAAGGTGGTGCATTGCTGGGGTGAGGCTCCATAACGGCGGGTGAAGAGTTTGGCCAGGGCCGTTTCTACTTCCGGTGCAAGATCGCCCCCCTCATCCCGTTGCAGCACATTCATCCCCTCAAAATTCCCCTCGGGGGTGATGGTGAAGGTGTTGGCCATGGCCCGCAATTCCTCACGGCTTAACTGTTGGCTCAGTTCCTCATAACTCCAGATATAAAACACCCCTTCCTCTGGCTCTACCGCTGTGGGATCGGGGAAACTATCGGCATCTTGGGCCGCATAGAAATATCCCTCTGGGGCGGTCATTTCCCGCTGGAGCCAGGCGATCGTGCCCACGACGGCCCGCCGATAGGCCGGCTCCCAGTGGCCCGCGCTCCAGAGGTTAGCCAGGTATTCGACAATCTGGCCATTGTCGTAGAGCATCTTTTCAAAATGGGGAACCGTCCAGGTGGCATCAACGGTGTAGCGGTGGAAGCCGCCGGCCACATGGTCATAAATTCCCCCTAGGGCCAAGTCATGACCCCGCTGTTGGGCGATGGTGGTGGCGGTTTCGCGGCCGGGGAAGCGGCTACCGGCAAGGACGAGATCGCTGTAGGGAATCATCGGGAAACTGGGGTTGCCGGGGCGGGGTGTGCCGATGATGCCGGTGCTGGTGTTGATGCCGCTGTGGAGGAGTTCGGCGTTAAGGGGGGTATCGCTCACCGGTAGGAGCGTGGAGCGTTTGAGGGCGGTGTAGATTTGGTCTTGGATGCTGGCCAGTTTGGTTTTATCTTCGTGGTAGAAGTGATCGAGGGCCTGGAGCAGGTCGAGAAACGCGGGGCGACCGTAGCGGGCTTGGATGGGAAAGTATGTGCCGCCATAGAAGGGGATGCGATCGCCCGGTGTCAGCCAAATATTCAAGGGCCAACCCCCCTGGCCCGTCAGCATTTGCAGGGCCTGCATATAGATGCTATCGAGGTCGGGGCGTTCCTCGCGATCGACCTTGATGGGGACAAAATGGGTATTCAGATAATGGGCGATCGCCTCATTGGAAAAGGCTTCCCCCTCCATGACCGTACACCAGTGACAACTGGAATAGCCCACGGAAAGAAAGATCGGCTTATCTTCGCTGGCGGCTTTCTCTAGGGCTGCATCACACCAGGGCCACCAATCGATGGGGTTTTCGGCGTGTTTACGGAGGTAGAGGCTTTGGCTTTGGGCAAGGCGGTTAGACATGGTGGGTGGAAGTGGGAAGTGGGAAGTGGGAAGTGGGAAGTGAGGTACGGTAAAGGATGGCGATTGTCTGGCCACTGTACCAAATTTCTCCTTGACCCTATGCACCGGCTTGCAGCGACCCCTGGGGGTTGGACTCCCGACACTGATGGCGTGATTTTTGTTGAACAAACCCCCGCCCCAATTCTGTTCCTCACCAGTGCGGATACGGAAATTCAAACCCTTGCCGCTGCGTTGCCAGCGTTGCCAGAAGATTTTCCTCGGATCCGGGCGGTGAATTTGCTGCAATTACAGCAGCCTTTGAGCATTGATGACTATGGCGAGAAGGTGTTAGCTCAGGGGCAGGTGATTATTTTGCGGCTGTTGGGGGGACGGAGTTATTGGGCCTATGGGTTGGAGGTGGTGAAGGAAATTGTTGCGACGACGGGGGCAATGTTGTTGGTGTTGCCGGGGGACGATCGCCCCGATCCGGAGTTAATTAGCCATTCTACGGCTCCTTTGGCGGTGGTTAATCAGTTTTGGCAATATTTAATGGAGGGGGGGATTGCCAATTTTGCCCAGGGGTTGCAGTGGTTGAGTAATCAGGCTTTAGGAACGAGTTATCCGGTGTTGGAGCCGCAACCTGTGCCCCGGTTGGGGATCTGGGGAGGATCCCCCCCAGCCCCCCTTAACAAGGGGGGTGAAGGAGTAAACCCCCTTGAAAAGGGGGTCGGCACAGCCGGGG
>RECT01000177.1 GCA_007693875.1 Spirulina sp. DLM2.Bin59 | reverse complement strand
AACCGCCGCCGTCGCCGTCGTTCTTCGGCTCGGGGTTCCTAGTTTTTTTTTTTTCCGGCGATATCGGTGTTGTAGATGAGGTGGGGGGGGGGGCTTGGTGGGGGCCGGTGGTGGCAGCGGCGGTGTTGATCACGCCGGCCCAAGGGGAGCCGTTGCGGGCTTTAGGGGTGCGGGATAGTAAGCAGTTATCAGCCCGGAGGCGATCGCACCTTGCCCAACTGATCCCCACCGTTGCCCTCGATGTACAGATCGCCTACGCCACCCCCCGCACCATTGACCGCTGCAATATTCGCCAAGCCTCCTTGGGGGCAATGACAAGGGCGATTTATCGCCTCCACCCCCGGCCCGCTCATTGTTTTGTGGATGGTCGGGATCTGTTGCCGGATTTAGCAATTCCGCAAACGGCGTTGATTAAGGGGGATCAGCAGGAAGTGGCGATCGCCGCCGCCAGCATTATTGCCAAGGTTTGGCGCGATACCCTTTGTATTCGCTTAGATCACCAATATCCCGGCTATGGCTTTGCTACCCATAAAGGCTATGGCACCGCCCAACACCGCGAGGCTTTGTCCCAATTCGGTCTAACCCCCCTCCATCGTCGTTCCTTCCGCCCCTGCCAGGAGATGAAAAACGAGGGAAGAGCAGAGAGAAAAGAGTGATTTTTGATCAGGAATCTGGTTATCGAGTTGATCGGTGGGGGCAAAAAAATAATGGATGGGCGTGGGGGCAAAAGATTTTTTGCCCCTACCATTGGGCGAAAGATTTTTCGCCCCTACAACTTTTTACTTTTTCCCTTTTACTTTCTCCCTTCTCACTCCCGACTCACCCCATCCTCCCGCGCCGCTTGGGTGACGGCAGCGGCTACGGCGGTGGCAACGCGATCATCAAACACGGAAGGAATAATATGTTCTGCATGTACTTCCTGGGGGGGAATCAGGGAGGCGATCGCACTAGCGGCCTCTAAGCACATCCGGCTTGTGATTTCCTTGGCGCGGCAATCTAGCGCCCCTCGGAAAATGCCCGGGAAGGCGAGGACGTTATTGATTTGGTTGGGGTAGTCACTGCGGCCCGTGGCCATCACCGCCACCAGGCCCCGCACTAATTCCGGTTGAATTTCGGGGATGGGGTTGGCCATCGCAAAGATAATTGGGTCGGGGTTCATCGCCTTGACCATTTCCGGGGTGAGCACCCCCGGCACACTCAGGCCCACAAACACATCAGCCCCTTCGAGGGCCGTGGCCAACGTGCCTTGGGTTTCCACGGCAAACTCCGCTTTTTCCGGTGTGAGGTCGGTGCGATCGCTCGATAAAATCCCCTCAGAATCACACATCAACAGGGTTGTCGCCCCCGCCATCCGGATTAAACGAGCCACCGCCACACCGGCCGCCCCCGCCCCATTAAAGACCATCTTCACCTCATCGATCCGCTTATTGACCACCTTGAGAGCATTGTAGAGGGCCGCCAACGTGACGATCGCCGTGCCATGTTGGTCATCGTGGAACACCGGAATATCCAATTCTGCCCGCAGTCGTTTTTCAATTTCAAAACAGCGGGGGGAGCTAATATCTTCTAAATTCACACCGCCAAACACCGGGGCGATATGCTTCACCGTTTGAATAATTTCCTCGGTGTCCTGGGTCGCGAGACAAATGGGAAACGCATCCACGCCGCCAAACTCCTTAAACAGCAGAGCCTTGCCCTCCATCACCGGCAAAGCCGCCTCCGGCCCCAAATTTCCCAACCCCAACACCGCACTGCCATCACTAACGATCGCCACCATATTACTCTTCACCGTCAGGGCAAACACCTGGGGGGGATCATCGGCGATCGCCTTACAAATCCGCCCCACCCCTGGCGTATAGGCCATGGCCAAACTGGATTGATCTGCGAGGCTAATCCGTCCCTCCACATGAATTTTGCCGCCGCGATGGAGGTCGAAGGTGCGATCGAACACCTTCAAAACAGTAATATCCTCCAGATCCTTAATTGCCGCCACAATCTGATCCGCATGTTCAGTACTGGAGGCATCAACAACAAACTCCCGAATTGAACGGGTACGGCTTTGATCAACAAGGCTAATGTGGCCAATATTGCCCCCAATGGTGGCGATCGCATTCGTCACCGCCGCTAGTCGGCCGGGTTGGTTCGCAAGTTCCACCTGAATCGTGAGACTAAAGCTGGGGTTTGGGGTCAGTTGGGTCATGGGAAAAAAAGCTTCCTGTACAGAGAATCGCCAGCCTGATTATCCCCCAAACCCTTGCCGAGAACGGTAGAATCTAAGACTTTTTTCCAACCCACTCCCCTTAACCATCACTATTATTGCCTTGATCAGCATTGTTGGAACTCTCCAAATTGTCGGAGTTATCCGGTTCAGGGAAAGGTTCTAAAGGTTCCGGCGGTGGCGGATTGGGTGAGGGGCTAGGCGAGGGGCTGGGTGGGGGCGAAGGGCTTGGTGGGGGCGGTGGAGGCGCAACCGGCGGCTCGGTGGGGGTGGGTCGGGGAGCCGCTTGCAGCATCATTTCGAGACGATAGCGATATTGCTCCCCAGAAAAACCCGGTAGGGTATTTAACGTAATCGTATAGCGGCCATCTTCGGGTAACTCCCCCTGCCAACTGCGGACACGCTCACTCCCCTGCCCCAAGGGCTGATCCTCAGGATTGAAAATCGTTAACACCACCCCCGGACTCTCCACCACCGCCTTGAGGATTTGTCCCCCTTGAGCATTAAAGGAATATTCCGCCGAATCATCAGCAAGCAACCGCCCCCGATGCACCTCACTGCGCCCTAAACGTGGCGTGAGGGTTTTTTCAAAAACCGTTGGCGTTGGCGTTGGGGTGGGCGTGGGTGTAGGGGTGGGTGT
>RECT01000079.1 GCA_007693875.1 Spirulina sp. DLM2.Bin59 | reverse complement strand
TCACCCGCCATCCTCATCCCGAAGATCTTTACTGGCTGATTGAAGTATCAGATACGACCCTCGCCTTTGACCTGGAGACGAAACGCCCCATGTATGCCCAGGGGGGGATTGCTGAATATTGGGTGATTGATGTTTCACGGCAAGAATTGACGGTGTTTCGCGATCCCCAAAATGGTGATTTTCTCAGCCGTACTCTGTGGAAGGATGGGGTGATCACGCCCCTTGCCTTTCCAGAGGTGGCGATCGCCCTTCCTCCCTTATTAGAAATCCCCACCCATCCCTGAAATTGTTAGGACGTTTCAGAAAGCCGAAACGGGTGTCTAGCAGGTAAAATAATTTCATACCGAAAAAGAAAAATACTCTCGTGTTATGGCTCTGCCGCCCGTCTTCTTCCTTGGGGGGTTGGGTTGTTGATGCTTAATCATTACTTTAAAGCGATATAGCTATATTGTTCTATTTTTTTGGACGGATTAGGTAATAATTAAAGCTACCATAAAGCTCGATCTGTCGCTGTAAAGATTTGATGAAGACGGTGGCCAAAATGGGTCAAGGCAAAGGTATTTTGATAGAATCGGTAAAGTCTGCTCTGTGGGGGTTAATCCCGTTTGTTGCAACCATTTGATCATCGGGCTTAAAATTTTACTCAGTACCTTCGACTACTATTTTTTTTAATCTTTTGCTGCTATCATCATCAGTGATTTTTCGTAGAAAGTGATGGAGTGATTGACTGATATGGTGATTGGCTCTAATTTTCATCTTCGCTGGATGAGTGCCGTTGCCCTGGGTTCGATGATCGCGATCCCTGCGCAGGCACAGGAACAATTGTCCCCCCCCCATTTGCTGCGGTTAATCGGTGAAGCCACGGCAGAATCGTCTCAACCCCTGATGCGGGTTGACTTGCAGCCTGCGGCTCCCATGTCGCAAGTGAACAGTGTTTCCCAGTTTCGGGATGTGAATCCGGGGGATTGGGCCTACAGTGCCTTGAGTGATTTGGTGGCCCGTTATGACTGTCTCCGGGGCTATCCGGACGGGACGTTTCGGGGGAACCGCGCCCTTTCCCGCTATGAATTTGCGGCGGGTTTAAATGCCTGTCTGCAAGCGATGGAGCGTTTGGTGGCGGAAGCGGCGGCAAATGCGGCAACTGCCGCAGATCTGGAAATTCTCCAGCAGTTAATGAGCGAGTTTCAAGTAGAACTCGCCAATTTGGGCCAACGGGTTGATAATCTCACGGGCCGGGTGGAATTCCTCGAAGACAATCAGTTTTCCACCACCACCAAGCTGTTTGGTCAGGCTGTGTTTGGGTTGCAAGGCCGTTTGGGGAGTCGTTCGGACTACCTGGACGCGAATGGTTTCCTCGGTCGGGATGGGGTGCGGGAAAGTCAGGACACCTACAACAACATGAGTTTTGGGTATAACGCCCAGTTGACTTTCCTGACGGAATTTAACCCCCGGAGTTTTTTGATCACGGGGTTACAGGCGGGGAATTTGACGACGAACGACACGACGACGTTTTTCGGCTTCAATAACAGCTTTACCCGTTTGGGCTATGAGTCGAACACGAATAATGGATTGATCCTCAGTGATCTGAGTTTTCGGCATTTGGCGGCGAAAAATTTGGCGTTGATTGTCGGGACGGCGGGGGTGAACCCGGTGGCGGTGTTCCGGGGGCCGTCACGGGTGGAAAGTGCGGGGTTTGGGCCGATTTCTCGTTTTGCTCAACGGAACCCGATTATTCAGTTGGGGGCCGGCAGTGCGGGGTTGGGTTTTGATTGGCAGGCAACGCCGATCCTGAGTGTGCAGGGGGTTTATTCGGCAACTTTTGCCAATCAGCCCGCCGCTGGTTTGTTTAATAATGCCTATACCGCAGGTTTGCAGGTTGCAATCACGCCGACTCGCAACACGGATCTCGCCCTTTACTATCTGAATTCCTATTCTGGGTTTAGTGGTGGCTTTTTGCAGATGGGGGTGGGTGATGACCAGGTTGCCGCAACGAACGGCACTCGTCTGAATACCGATGCCATCGGTGCGACGGTGAATTGGATGATCAATGATGCCATCACCCTGGGCGGCTGGATGGGTTGGACGACTTCGCGCCAGGTGAATTTTGACCGGGGTTCGGTGCAGACGAATAATTGGATGCTGTCGTTGCAGTTCCCGGATCTGTTTGCGGAGGGGAATTATGGCGGCATCTTCTTTGGGCAACCGCCCCGGATCACGGGGACGAATTTGCTGGCGAATGGTCGTCCGGATGGCAATATTCCCAGTTTCTTTACGGGTGATGGGGGGGCAACGAATGCGGATCGCGATGGTCGGACGCTCCACCTCGAAGCTTTTTATCGTTGGGCGGTGACGGACAATATCACGATTACCCCTGGGGTGATCATGATCTTTAATCCTGGCCATCACAACAATAATGAAACGATTACGATTGGTGCGCTCCGCACGACGTTCTCGTTCTAATCAGGCTTGGGGGAGTGGGTGGCTCCCCCGATTTCTCGCAACCTAAAACTAACACTTTCTTACAGGATTGGCTTTAATGATGACAACCAAATTCACAACCACATTGCTGGGTCTTGCTGCCGGACTCACCCTCCTTGCCCTCCCCCAAGCGGCACAGGCTCAAAACAGTATTGCGATCACCGGTGGGACTCTGACACAATCGGATGGAAGCGGCCCCTCCTTTCCAATCTCATTTACCACTAGTAGTCAAGGAACGTTTACCGGCAACGTTATGCCTATTATTGGAATTGAGTGTACTAGTATCTGTGATTTTGAAGTCTATGGGAAGGTTTCGGGGAGCGGATTTTCTCCGACAGGGCCGGTTCTGTTCTCCAATGTCCCAATCGTTATTCAAATAGTGGATCAAGAGTCATCCA
>RECT01000019.1 GCA_007693875.1 Spirulina sp. DLM2.Bin59 | reverse complement strand
CCGGGCCACGCCCCCCACATCGGGGGAAACCACCACCAGATCCTCCAATTGCTTGCTGAGGAGGTAGTTCAGCAATACTGGGGAACCATAGACATGATCAAAGGGAATATCAAAATAGCCTTGAATTTGGGCAGAGTGGAGATCCATCGCCACAATGCGATTGGCCCCTGCCTGGGTCATTAAATTCGCCACCAATTTGGCGGTAATCGACTCCCGGCCAGCGGTTTTACGGTCAGCCCGCGCATAGCCGTAATAGGGAATCACAGCGGTGATTTGGCGTGCCGAAGCCCGTCGACAGGCATCGATGATGATTAACAATTCCATCAAATGATCATTCACCGGTCGGCAGGTGGGCTGCACGAGGTAGACATCGCAGCCCCGGATTGACTCTTGGATTTGGATATACAGCTCACCATCCGCAAATTGCTTGCGAATCATTGGGCCTAAATCCATCCCCAGATAGCGGGCGATTTCTTGGGCAAGGAGGGGATTGGCTGACCCGGAAAATAATCGCAGGCGATTATGATCTGAAAGGGAGGTCAGCGTCGGCTGAAAGTTAAGAGTTGCAGTACGGCTCACGGCACCATGGATTGAACCTGATCTGAGGCGATTCTACCACTGCCTTTTAGGTCTTGGCTAAAAGCCGTTAAAAGGGCCAGGATATATCAGATCATCTGTAGTCTAATATACAGCAATTAGTCCTCAGGTTTCATGGTTGATAATCGCAATTGGGGCGATCGCCATCCTAACCCGCTCCCGCTGCAAGTCCTATGAGTGAATGGTGCGTCAGACACAATTCAACCATCCACATCATTATTGATCCGGCCTGACGCACCCTACGCATCGATTGTAGGGTGCGTCAGATTGATCACCCAGGACGCAAAAGAGTAGCCTAACGGCTGACGCACCATTGATTGAGCTATCGGATCAACTGGGGTGTGGGGGCGAAAGATTTTTCGCCCCTACAGGGGTTTTACTGGGGCCGATGCCCTACCGATTACTCTTCTTCGGGGACATCCAATTCTTCCCCCTTGACCCGATGGGAGCCGCCTTCCTTCATGGCGGCGACGGCTACCTCTGTACCGGTTTGCAGCGCAGCCCGGAGCTTTTCCTCCACTTCCTTGGCAATGGGGGGGTTTTCTTCCATGTACTTGATGGCATTATCCCGGCCCTGGGCAATGTTTTCGCCGTTGTAGCTATACCAAGCCCCCTTGCGGATCACCACATTGGTTTGCTCCGCTAGATCCATCATGCAGCCCATCTGGGAAATGCCTTGGCCGAAAATGATGTCAAACTCAGCAATCCGGAACGGGGGGGCGACTTTGTTTTTCGCTACCTTCACCTTGGCGCGGATACCGTATTCCCCCTCGGAGCCTTTTTTGAGGGTTTGAATACGGCGAATGTCGAGGCGGACGGAGGCGTAAAATTTGAGGGCGTTGCCGCCCGTGGTGACTTCCGGGGAGCCGTAGGTCACGCCGATTTTTTGGCGCAGTTGGTTGAGGAAAATCACTGTCGATTCAGATTTGCCCACATTGCCGGCGATTTTCCGCAGCGCCTTGCTCATCAGTCGGGCCTGTAAACCCACCTGGGTATCCCCCATTTCCCCTTCAATTTCAGCGCGGGGGACAAGGGCCGCTACGGAGTCAATGACGACGATATCGACGGCGGACGATCGCACCAACTGATCAACAATTTCTAGGGCTGATTCGCCATTGTCCGGCTGGGCAACGAGGAGATCTTCAATATTCACCCCCAAGACGGAAGCGTAGGCGGGATCGAGGGCATGCTCGGCATCGACGAAGGCAGCTACACCCCCCTGTTTTTGGACTTCCGCCAGGGCATGGAGGGCGAGGGTGGTTTTCCCAGAACTTTCTGGGCCGTAGATCTCAATGATTCGCCCTTTGGGGAGGCCGCCGCCGAGGGCGAGATCAAGGGTTAAAGCACCAGTGGAGATGGTTTCGACGCGCATCCGGGTGGCATCGCCGAGGCGCATGATTGCCCCTTTGCCGAAGTTGCGCTCAATTTGGCTGAGGACTAGGTTAAGGGCTTTGTCTTTGTCAGAGTTTTTAGAAATCGCGGCCATGAATACCTCGGTGAAGTGTGGGCAAAAATTGGGGTGGACAGGGATATCTTAGTACAGAGGTATGCAAATTATAGCGAATTTTCGGGCCGGTGGCGTTAAGAATCATCAAGGTTGATGTCCCAATCCTGGAGGGTTTGGTGGCGGAGGCGGCGGGAGGTGCGGCGGTATTTTTTGCTCTCTAAGCGGGGTTCATAGCGACGCTGGCCGGCGGTGGTGATTTTGACTTTGACCTTGGCATCGGCATCGGGCTGCTGTTGCTGTTGGGTTTGGCGGCCGATCGCCTCTCCCCAGAACTTCACATAATGGGGATACCGCTCCCAATCCCCCCGCACTTGGCAACCGGGTTCATCCCGGTGGGTGCAGTCGCTGAATTGACAGGCTCCCCCCTGGAGGCGATCGCGAATTTCCGGGAAATACCCCGGTAATGCCTGGGGATCGGGGGGCAGTTCCGGCTGATTAAAGCCGGGACTATCCGCTAATAACCCCCCCTCGGGGAGGGGGAACAGTTCCACATGGCGAGTGGTGTGGCGGCCCCGTTGCAGTTTACCGGACACCGCCCCCACCCGGAGACTGAGATCGGGGATCAGCCGTTGGATCAGGCTGGATTTCCCCACACCGGAGGGGCCGGCACAGAGGGTGATGCGATCGGCTAAGGTGACGTAGAGGGGTTCAAAGCCTTGGTTTTGGGTGACGCTGAGGGGAAAAGAGGGGTAGCCCCAGGCTTGTAAACGCTCCTGCCATTGCTGTTGAACCCTGGCGCTCACCAGATCACATTTATTGAGGACGATTTTCGTCTCC
>RECT01000115.1 GCA_007693875.1 Spirulina sp. DLM2.Bin59 | reverse complement strand
AATTTATCTGCATCAACCTCGCAATATGCGATAAACGCCTAGGGGAGTGTTAACCCGTAACCCTTGGATCAAGAGAAACCCATGGCCAACGATAGCGAATATTTAAAACAGGAAGAAGCAACCCGTGTGCGTGTCCTCAGTGAGGCCTTGCCCTACATTCAGGCCTTTGCCGGACGCACGGTGGTGGTGAAGTATGGGGGGGCGGCAATGAAAGATGGCAGCCTCAAGGATAAGGTGGTGCGGGATATCGTTTTCTTGTCCTGTGTGGGGGTGCGGCCCATTGTCGTTCATGGCGGCGGCCCGGAAATTAATAGCTGGTTGGCAAAGTTGGGCATTGAACCCCAGTTTAAAGATGGGCTACGGGTCACGGATGCGGACACGATGGATGTGGTGGAAATGGTGTTGGTGGGCCGGGTCAATAAAGAAATTGTCTCGTTGATCAACCAAGCCGGGGGCGCGGCGGTGGGCCTCTGTGGTAAAGATGGGGATTTAATCCGCGCTCGCCATGTGGGCCAGGAAGATGTGGGGTTTGTGGGGGAAGTGAGCACCGTCGATACGCGGCTGATTAAAACCCTGGTGGATGCGGGCTATGTGCCGGTGATTTCCAGTGTGGCGGCGGATGAGGAGGGCCAAGCCCACAATATTAATGCGGATACGGTGGCGGGGGAAATTGCGGCGGCTCTGGAGGCGGAAAAGTTAATTCTGCTCACGGATACGGCGGGGATTCTCCATGATTACAAAGATCCCTCGACCCTCTACGAAAAGCTGGATATTCAGCAGGCGCGGGAGTTGATTGATACCGGCATTGTGGCGGGGGGGATGATTCCCAAGGTAAATTGTTGTGTGCGATCGCTCGCCCAAGGGGTGAAAGCGGCCCACATCGTTGATGGCCGGGTTCCCCATGCCCTACTGTTGGAAATCCTCACCAATTCCGGCATTGGCTCGATGATTGTCGCTTCTGGACATCAACCCCTTTGACCCGATCCCCATCCCCCTTAACAAGGGGGAAGTTTTGATGATCCCCCTCAATCCCCCTAAAAAGAGGGAAGTTGTTATTTTTTATGAGTCGCGCAAACCCTCAATTCTCTACCCCGGATGGGCCGGTTCCGGGCTGGCAATGGCAAACTACACCCCAAGGCCAGCCCTATCTCACCTGTGAGCTATTGGCTCCCTGGCCCCATGGTTTTTTTACCCAACAGTTTGCCCCCCAAATGCCAACGGATTTGGCTCCAATTTTGGGGGGAAGTTCCCAACGGGCCTATCGCCTTAAGCAGGTGCATGGCCCCATCGTGTTCACGCCCCAGGAAATTGAGGCGTTTAAGGGGGAAGGGTTTCCCGATGGGGATGGGTTGGTGACGGTGGAGCCGGGGGCTTCGGTGTGGGTGGCCAGTGCGGACTGTACGCCGGTATTGGTGGGCGATCGCACCACCGGCCAAGTAGCGGCCATCCATTCCGGTTGGCGGGGGACGGCCCAGGGCGCAACGGGGGCAGCGGTGGCGCGGCTTTTGGCCCAGGGGAGTCAGTTACAGGATTTAGTTTTTGCCTTGGGGCCAGCCATTGCCGGGGAAGTCTATCAAGTCACCACCCAGGTGGGGGCGCAGGTGGCGGCCAGTTTGCAAGCTTGCCAAGGGTTAACGGGGGAAGAGGCGATCGCCCTCCTCCAAGGCCAACCCGATCCCCCCCTGTTAAACGACCCCCAACCGGGGCGAATTCGCCTCGATGTGCGGCAGATGATCCGCCGTCAGTTAATCGATCTAGGGGTAGAGGAGAAGGGGGTGGCGATCGCCCCCTGTTGCACCTACCAACAACCGGATTATTTCTTTTCCTACCGCCGCACCCACGCCAAAAACGTCCAATGGTCGGGCATCCTCAGCATTGCCCCTAGGGGTTAAAATCAAACAAATCCCACCGACCGCAATGCTCACCGTTCAACCCCTCACGGCGGCCCAAATTTTTTAGTCGGTTTAATCGTTAAACCCTGCGCTCAAGGTCGATAATTGGCATAGACCCATCAAGACTCTCCCCATGAGCAAATCCAACCCTAAACCCAAAGACCAAAAAACCGCCGAAGGACTCCGCACCGAAGAACGAGCCTGGGGAACCGTCACCGTCCTTGAAGAAGGCTCCCGCTATCGGATCAATCGCATCGAGGTCAAACCCCAACACCACATCAGCACCCAAATGCACTACCACCGGAGCGAGCATTGGATTGTCGTGGCGGGGACGGCCAAGGTGGTTTGTGATGGCCAGGAAACGCTACTGATGCCGAAGCAATCCACCTATGTACCCATGAACACGACGCACCGGGTTGAAAATCCGGGAGTGATTCCCTTGGTGATGATTGAAGTGCAAAATGGCGAATTTTTAGGGGATGAAGATATCATCCGCCTGCCGGATCCGGATCAATCCCCTGACCCCTAGTGGGCAATTTGACCCCTCAAGCAATGTCAATTTCTCCTCTGTTGAGCGTCTTTGCTCAGTGTCTCACATTCGGTTAAGACGAATGTTATTAGGGAACGGTGCGTCAGACCCAATTCAACCACTAACATCATCATTGATCCAGTCTGACGCACCCTACGATTCAATGGTAGGGTGCGTCAGATCGTTAATCCACGACGCAAAAGATCAGCATAACAACTGACGCACCATTGATTGAGCAACCTGCGGAATATTGACTCAACGCCAAAAAAAATCCCTCCGAAGAGGGACAAGGCAGTGGTTGGGGTTAGACCTATCCCCCGCCCCAAGTTATTGCACCATTAAAAAAAATAATGTTGGGCAGAAGGGGCAAGATCCAGATCAACCCAGGCGCATACAAGGATGCAAGAGCAGCTTCTTTCGTCAATAAATAATTGACTTGGCATGAGGATATTTTGAGGAATGTACCATGATGAATTAGAGACAGTTATTTTG
Organism: Spirulina sp. DLM2.Bin59; assembly: GCA_007693875.1. GTDB lineage: Bacteria > Cyanobacteriota > Cyanobacteriia > Cyanobacteriales > Spirulinaceae > Spirulina. Next base: position 11,190 of record RECT01000115.1, on the reverse strand, counting down.
ATCATTTTCCGAGCTATATTGTCGTAGGCGATTTAGATCCGACGACCAATGAATAGATTGTAAACCAAGCCGATCAGTGCTAAGACCAAGAGAATGTGAATTAAGCCGCCACCGATGTTGATGGAGAATCCGAGCACCCAAAGGATAAACAGAACGACGATTGCAGTCCATAACATATTTCCCATAACGTTCTTCCTGAGTAATTGTGATGATCACATAAATGGATTAATTGAGCAAATTTTCTGCCGCAGACTTGACATCCTCAGCCGTGCTTTTGAACTGATTTTTCACTTGTTTTACCTTACCCATGATTTGGTCTTCAGCATTATTAGCATCACGGGTAATATTGCCCATTGTTTCCTCAAGAAGCTTTGCTTCCATGTCCTTTGCATTTTGAGCATCATGGCGCAATTGGCTTTCTACCTGCTTTGCTTTACCCATCAGTTGATCCTGCGGATCGCCCGTCACATTACCCATCAGTTCCTGAGCCTTGCCTTCTAAACCTTTCGCCGTAGCTTGGGCATTGCCAAATCCCCAAGCTAAAGGGCCTGAACCTGGAGCTACTTGGCCAAAGGTCACTGTCAATAGGGGGGTAGCTGAAGCATTCCGAGCTGTAAAACCGCTAGCGGTCGAGATAAAAAACATCAAACCAAATGAAATTAACAGATGAATTGTTTTGCGCAATGAGGTCATGGGATTCTCCAAGATTGATGAGTGGATCTAGGCAAGGGTGAGCTTGCCTAGATATAGCTAGACTATGGAACTCAACAGATTAATCGCAGGTGAGAACCATTCAGCAGCAGGGGAGTTACTTAAGTGCGCTTTTGATGTTATCTTTGCCATCTTCAACGGCTTTTTCGACCTTGGCCTCAGCTTGTTTAGCTTTACCCTTAGCCTGGCTTTCATGATTGTCAGTCATTTTGCCAACGGCTTCTTGAGTTTTACCTTCAAGATCCTTGGCGGCCGTTTTTGCTTTATCATCTAAACCCATGATCTGTCTCCAGTAAATGTGATCAGAACACCAAGATTAGACTGCGTTAACGTCACAACTTTCTTGGTCTTCTCCCCCATCCTAATCAGGCAATGATGAAGTTCATGGTTTATTTGATTGATCCTCAAATAAAAAAGAGTTATACAATATACCCCAGCGAATTAATTCCATTCCCGCTCCTCTAGTTCTCCCTGGGGTAACAGCAACGTTGCTTCAATATTTTGCCGAACCGCTGCGGTAATTTCACAATTGCTATTCAGGCAATCCAGGAGCAACTGGTTTGCATCATAGTAACCTTGCAAAATTTGATGCTGATCAGGGGTAAAATCCCAGGATGAATAGTTGCGATGTTTGGCAATGGTTGACTTTAACTGCTCCGTCCAACTGGCACAATGTTCTTGCCACCAAGATTGCGAGCTTTCTGGAGTTTGATGGGCCATGGGTAACTGTTCTTGAAGCTGTTCGAGGGATTTATACAATCCAGCATCTAAGATCATCGTTAAGGTTTGGTTCAACGCTTCGCCGCAGGCATGGGCATGGGCAAAACCTGAACTGTGGTCGCTCGAACATTCTAAGAGTAAATGGTCTAAGGCGGCATCCAGGAATAGCCCTTGATCTAAAGTTGCAGCCAGATTAAAGTGAGCCATGATGTGAGGAGATTGAGCCAAAGCCAGATAAAAGGCTCTCGATGTTGCCACTTTGGGTTCAGATTGCAAATTTTGCGATTTCTGACTTGCCCAAGTTAAAAATTCTTGCAAATAGGGGTCTTGGGACACTAACACATCAATTTGTTGCTTCATTAACTGCACTAAGGAGTCTGCACTGCGTAACATGGTTGTCGTTAGCAGGAAGACCTCGCGCCAGTGGGGATCCTCAATATGGCTGACCAAGCCTTCTAGGGCATTTTCAAGGGCGCGTAAATTATGGCTGGCAACGATTTTACGGGCAGTGAGGTATTCTTGAAAGGCTAGATAGGAAAAAGAAAAAATGCCTTTGGTGCGTTCTGTGATTAGCCCATGCTGGTTTTCAATTGTCCTCAGCATTGCCTCGCTTTCAAGCTGAAGTTGTTCCGGCTCAAGATTATGACCGGGTAAATGGCATAAATAATCCTCAATGTATCGCTCAATGACACGCTGTTCAAAAAAGTATTCTCCTTTTTCAAAGGTGACGGCGGCCAACTGACTGAGGAGTTTAATTTTTTCAGGGAGTAAAAAGCCACGATAGAGGCGATCGCGCTCAACACCCTTGGATTCATCCCATTTATACAGGAGTAAATCAAGACCCTGCTTATAAAAATCTGTGCGCTTGGCGGGCAATTTTCCTTGGCACTGAAAAACCCAGCAAGCAACATGGAGAAAGAGGGGATTAACAATCAGTTGGCGAAATTTCCAGTTTTCTGGATGGTCAATTTCCCCTAAAAGCTGCACCGATTTTGCCTCGGCGGCTTCGTGATCATTTGCTCCCAAGTTCGTAAACCACTTTTTCACAAAAACATTGATCTGCTCTTGGGTAAAGGGGGCGATTTCAACATCAGTGAAGCCGTGTAATTTTGGGTTTTGGAAGGCGGTGCGACAGGTGACAATAATTTGGTTTTGGTGGTATTTTTGGGAAAATTTGCGAATATCACGGCTCACCCCCACCATATCCTGATTGATCACTTCATCCATGCCATCCAAAAGCAGGAGAATGCGCCCCGCCCTCAACAAAGTCCCTGCGGTTGAGGGGTCAGGTATGCCCGCCGTCACAAATAGTTGACGAATGTAGTCCAAGAGGCTAAAGCGGCCGCTCTCTCTACTCTCTTCAGCAAAATCCCGAAGGGCAATAAAAATCGGAACTTGGGTGGGGATAAAATGACCGCCATCGCACTGGATCGCTAAATGCTGTAAAAATGTCGTTTTGCCGATGCCGGGTTTACCCAAAACCCTGAGTTTTTTATAGGTTTCCACCGCTGCTGTTCCCGCCATCTGCCGACGATTCACGGCCCCCATGCCAACGCGGTCAAACTCGGCAGGGGCGAGTTTTTGTAACTCCTCAATGGCCTGCCATCGTTGATGGGCTAGTTCTTCAAGGATGTTGACATCTACATAAATATCATCGAGATTCACCGGACGACCGATATCCAGGAGTTGGATAATACCGCATCGGTTTTGAATGGTATCGTGCCGTTGCGATCGCACCTGCTCCACAAGGTTATCCAAGTTGATGCCGCTAGCGATCAGGGCTTTGCCGGGTTCGGGAAATTCAGCGGGGGGATTCTCGGCAATTTCCCGCCAGTCTAAATCTAAAAGTGAGCAAATTTCCATAAAAACCTGACGATCAACAGGTTTGCCGGTGAAAAATCGCCAGATCGGTTGTCGCGTCTTCAGATTGACCTCACCAGCCAAATTTTCCTGCGTCCATCCCTTGATCGCAAAGGCTCGTTTAGCCACTTGAATCCCCGGGGCGGAAGCCTGGAGTGATCTTTTAACCATGAATATAGATGACTCCGATGGAAGTGAACTGGAAAAGGCAAAAGTGACGTTTTCATGACCCATGAAAACGTGATGTCAATACTTTTATCTCTGCATGGATTGGATGATCCCGCTGAGTCCTCTCCCAAATTATACAAATCCTGTACAAGGGCGATGGCATGATTAACAGGATTCTCGGAAATCAAACATTTTTAATCCGCCACGGCCCTCCCTTGGCCTCGATCCTGCTGCTTTTTCTGGGCATGAATAGTTTTGTAATGCCCGCAGGCACTGGGTTTGAGCGATGCTGATCAGATATGCACTATCAAGAACAAGATATATTAAGATATGTGGTTGTTTGTGACGAAATCAAACAAAAAACAACCCTTAGCCCCAGGTCTTTGGTAGAAAATGGCAACTATCCCATCCTCTCCCATGGGAAAAGATGGCTGGCTTGCCTGGGTGATGAGGTGATGGGGAGGGGGCGATCGCCTTTTTCGCAATCAGTTACCGTTCAAACCCCAGGGCATAGCTATGGATACGGGGGTGGAGTTTCCCCTTGACAGGTTCCCCCCCCTCCAGATGTTCCTGGATGATCTGAGGCACATCCCCAGGGGTGAGGCGACAATACCAAATTTCATCGGGAACGACGCGGCCATTGGGGGCGAGATTGCATTGGCCGAGACAATCGCAGGGGACGACCTCCACCCCATCGGGGAGGTCAGCGGCCTGGAAAGCGGCGAGGACATCCGCCCCTTGGCGGGCTAAACAACTGGAACTTTGACAAAGGAGGAGGGTGCGTTGGGGTTCAGTCATGGATAATGGTTGAGAGCTTCACAGGCGGCGATGCTGACCCAGGTGGTGCTGCCATCGGCAAAATGCTCTTTTTTCCAGATCGGGGCATTGTGCTTGAGGGTGTCGATCGCATATTCACAGGCGGCAAAGGCTTCCCGACGATGGGGGCAACCCACCGCCACCAAGACGCTGATTTCCCCAATTTGGAGCCGGCCGGTGCGGTGGTGGATGACGACGCGATTGGTGTCGGGCCATTGGTGGCGGATTTGGGTGGCGATCGCCCGGAATACTTCTAAGGCCATGGGGGTATAGGCTTGGTATTCCAAATAACGCACCGGCCGCCCTTGGGTCTGCGATCGCACCGTGCCACTCATCACCACCACCGCCCCATTGGCGGCGATCGCAGCTCTGTGATACACTTGCTCTAAGCTTAATGGCGCAAATCCCAAAGCAAAGTCATCATCGGTGGTCGTGGGAGGAATTACGAACATTTGAACGGGCTAAAAACGCTAATCCAATGGCTAACCGGTCTATTGTGGCAGCAACATCCCCTACACTATAGGTTAGAATCAATCTCCCATCGCAAGGCGACTGCCGGAGCATCAGCAAAATCAGCACTTTTGCTGAATAATGGCGGTCAACTTCCGGAGGACTGCTATATGATTCTCTTTAACAATCTGTTGATAGCTGTTCATGGCACTTTCCAATCAACGCTATAGCACCGTTCGCGAGTTGGGGCAATCCCTACGGGGTTTCTGTGCGTCAACCCTGGCTAATGACGAGATCACCGGCAATCTGGTGGTGATCAAGCAGTTTCACTGCCCTGAAAAGCACCAGGAAGAACAATGGTTCCACAGCTATAAGCAGGTGCTGGAACGGTTGCAGGGGGTCAACAGCACCCAAATTGTCAAATATCTCCATACCCATAAAACGGGAACGGGTTTTTCTTTAGTGAGAGATTATATTCCCACCAGTGCCCTTGATCTCGCCCCGCAACTTTCCCTCCGGGAAGTGCAAAAAATCGCGGTGAACGTGCTGGATACTCTGATTCATCTCAAACAACGGGATGATGGCTGTGTCCATGCCAATTTGAAGCCCTCGAATATTTTTGTAGACTCTAACCTCAAAACCCAACTGACGGATTTCGGTTCCGCCGCCGCTGTTGACAGGCCGCTGCCCCCCAATGATCTCCATAATCTCGGGGTAACGATGGTGAGCCTCCTCAGCCAACAACCCTTTGGCGAGACCTGCAATGCCATTCAACAGGAAACCACCATCCCCCTCACAACGCGACTGGATAGCCTTTCTCCCCACTTTGGCGAATGGCTACAAACCATCCTCCACCACAACCCGGATTATCACGATTATTCCTTGGCCCAAGCGAAAGCGGATCTCGAACAGTTGCCCATCGAACAGCGCCGACCGCTCCACCGTCCCCAGAGCCGGAGATTGGGGGGGTTGGGGAATCGGGTGCAACAGTGGATTGCGCAGGTGCGATCGCAGCCCGCCAAACAGGATTGGGTGCTGAAGCGGTTGGGGGAACCCCATTGGACTGAAGCGGATTTTCAAGGGTTATTGGAAGAATTGGGGCAAGCGGGGTATGGCTGGCTCGATCCGGAGAAAGTGCGGCAGGAATTGGAACACCTCAAGGCACAACGGCGATTTTAAGCGGGAGCCTCACCGTGAGCATCGGGGTTGGGATCGGTGGGGAAACCATTGCGTAGTATGATTTGTATTACGCGATAATTCCCCTACCCTTGCAGTTTTATGGTTTTAGTAGCCGATGATCTTTGGAAAACCTATGGCGATCGCTCCGTCGTCCAGGGGGTGAGCTTTAGCCTTGCCGCTGGGGAGGTCTTGGGATTCCTCGGCGCGAACGGAGCGGGGAAAACCACCACCGTTGGGATGCTCTACGGGGCAGTGGTCCCCAGTCGGGGGCGGGTGACGGTGGAGGGGTTCAACGTCCAGACCCAAGGCCGCCGCGCTCGCCAAATCATGGGGGTTGTCACCCAAGAGGACAACCTCGACCCGGATTTTTCTGTGTTTGATAACCTGCGTTACTTCGCCAGTTTCTACGGCATCACCGGCCGGGCCGCCCAACAGCGGGCCAGTGAACTCCTCGCCCAAGTGGGTTTAGAGGATTACCCCAAGCACCGGGTGGATCAACTGTCTGGCGGGTTAAAACGCCGCTTGGTGTTGGCCCGCGCCCTGATTAACCAGCCTCGCCTCGTGTTTCTCGATGAACCCACCACGGGCCTGGATCCCGATGCTCGCCAAGATTTTTGGCGATTGGTGACGGAACTAAAGCAGGCCGGCTGTGGGGTATTGCTCACCACCCACTACATGGATGAAGCGCAACGCCTGTGCGATCGCCTCCTGCTGTTACAAAACGGTCAGGTGATCAACAGCGGCACACCCTTGGACTTGATCCATCGCACCATTGGCGAGGAAGTGATCGAAGTCGATGGCTTTCAAGAGGATCAACTGCAACCGCTGCTCACTCAATTCCAAACCTGGGGGCGGCCCGTCGGGGTGCATTACCTGATCGCCGTTCCCCCCCAGGGGGGCGATGAACTCTGGGAATATCTGAGCCATCGGCATCCCATCGGCCTCAGTCGCCGCCGCGCCAACCTCGAAGATGTTTTTCTACGCCTCACGGGCCATACCCTCGATGAAAACTGATCTTGCCCCACCCGCACAACAGGAGCAACGCCAAGCCCTAATCACACCCTGGGGGGTTTATGCCGCTTGGCGACGCAATGCCCGCGTCTATCAAGCCACCTGGCTCGTCAATAGCTTGCCCCCCTTGTCGGAACCGTTAATCTACCTTGTGGCCTTTGGCTATGGCTTAACGCCCCTGGTGGGCGAGGTCAGCTACAACGGCCAAACCATCGACTATCTCAAGTTCCTCGCACCGGGGATGATGGCCATCGGTGTCCTGTTCCAGTCCTATACCGAGGGAGCCTATGCCAGTTATTTGCGGCTGGACTATCAAAAAACTTGGCACGCCATCCTCACCACCCCCCTCACCTTTAGCGAGGTGTTTACCGGCGAACTGCTGTGGGCCGCCACCAAGGGGACGATCGCTGCCCTCGCGACGGGGATCTTGGCGGTGATCTGGGGGTTGATGTCCCTGGGCAACGTCCTGCTTTCCATACCCTTGATCCTATTGGGAAGTATCACGTTTGGGGCGGTGGGGTTGCTCACTGCTGGCCTGGTGCGGACGATTGATCAAGTCAACGTGCCGTTGTTTTTGTTCATTGTGCCGATGTTTACCCTCTGCGGAACCTATTTCCCCCGCGATACGCTGCCCTCGCCCCTCTTTGAGGTGGCCAGTGCTTTGCCTTTGGCGGCCTTGGCGGATTTATTGCGGTGGCCCCTAGGCTTGCCGGATTATTGGCCCTGGGCCCTGTTGTGGTTGCTGGGGTGGGCGATCGCCTGCACCGGCTTCGCTTGGCGCACCATCTACCCCCGTCTTTTCCGTTAATCCGTTAAATAGTCCGGGAGGCTACCACATCCCTAAATCGGGGCTTGGGGTTGTGGTGTAACCGGGGCATGTTCCATCTGCCAATTTTGTTGGGCGAGCTGCCAAAGTGCATCACAGGCGACGAGGCGATCGCTATACACGAGTTCAAAACGATGCACAGCTTCCATCAACTTGACGAGAAAAGGCATTGCTTGCCGTTTATGAACCGGGAAATTAATACAATTTTCCAACAAACGGATCACACTTTTCCCCGTTGAACAGGGATAGAGTTGCGTTTCAACATCGGGTTGATAGTAAGGAAAGACAATAGCTTGTATGCCATGGGGGCGATCGCTAATCTGGGGAGGGGTTAATGAAATAGCCTGTTTTTCAACAAGGGCCAGTTGTTCAGGACTCAGGATCGCGGCAGTTACCGCACGGGGACGAGGGGTTTGGGGGACAGGGTAAATCTGTTGGGCATAAAAATCGAGAGGAACGACATCATCACTACAATATTGCCAACCCTGTTGAGCAAAGTAAGTGGTGAATGTGCTTTTCCCTCCCCCCGCTGCTGCGGGTAGGATGATCGCGCCGTCATCATTGGCAACAGCCCCCGCATGAAACCAAAGCCATTGGGCGTTTGCCTCAATTAATGCGGTCATGACATAATATTTAAGGTGAATAAAACAATGACCAGAATCGTCAATAATTTTTATGGTTTGACCACTGTCTTGATTAATTAAATGATACTTCTGATTCTCATAAAGGATTAAAAATTGAGCAATAACCGGTTGTTTTTCCGCTCCAAGCATTGCCGCAAATCCTTCAAGAATGAGTGCGGCAATTTCCGGTAGTTCTGTCCTCAGATGAACTTGTTTTGTATTGAGAGTGACCCAAAAGGAAAACATGTTTTTTAACCCATGTTACGAATTTATAGCAGTAGTCAGTATTATGAGGATGTTTCAGAAATCCGAAACCCTCTTCTGGTGGGCATTGCCCACTAGCCCTCACCCCAAACCCCTCTCCCAAAGAGGGCGAGGGGCTTTAGACTGTACCTCATCGATTGAGAAATTGCTATATATCATTGCCCTTTGAGTACGAGCTGATATAGGAGGCGAAATGGTCGGATCAAGAAATATAGAAAGAACAGGGCATTGGGGAGTGCAAGGAAATTGCGATCCAGTCTTGTTGGTGCTAAAATTCGCAACAAAATATAACTTCTACGGGCTTGCCACCCTTCTCGGATGCCCAATTCTAGACGGCAGGAGTCCAGAACAGCAGTTAAATTTTTCGATAGTTTGTCAATGGGAACTAGGAGCTGATTGCTCAAATAATGACAGCACCAATCAAGATTGCTGTCATCAGCTATCGATTCCTTGAGAACTTGGGGCATTTCAACCCCAAGAATCCTGTGAGCCAATTTAAACCCAAGGCATAATGTTCGATAAATTCCTAGTTTTTGGGCTGTTGTCAAAATATAGTCCCAATCTAAATCAGGGTTAGCTCGGACAATTTCTGCTAAATCTCGCAACCAAATCAACCGCCACCACCGATCCTTTAACCCGTGAATGCTTAACATTAAAAGCATCGTTTCCGGTGAAGGAATCATCACCCGTTGACCTTGAATATTTAGAGATTGAGCCTGTTCCCAAAGGGTTTCAAAGGTCAAATCAAATGCATAAAATTTGGGAACGGGATAGCGGTGAAGATCAACTTTAACTTTGTTATGACTTGAAATAAAGTCCCAAGCATGGTCAGAATGGGAGGCGAGGGCTTGGTAGTCATGATCGATGAGAATTGCTTGAGCAGCCATGAACTGATCGGGATCGACGAGAATATCTAGATCACAAAATTGTCGTTGAAAAGCATTACCATAGGCAGCGATCGCCAATGTTACGCCTTTATAGGGTAAGGCTCGAATGTTGTTGGCTGCAAAGAGATTGAGAATCCTGATCAACTCTTTTTGACATTTCAGATTATTGAGAACGTTACCATGATATTCACGATTAAGATCTCGCTTCGCTTGCCAATCGAAATTAATTTTATTGTCTTGGATTAGGTTCTCAAAAAGAAGCGGAATAATACCCTGTTTTATGGCCACGCGCAGGACATAATTCCAATCTAGGGATTTTTCAGCAAGCTCAATGATTCTCTGGATTTGAGCATCTGAATGATTGGGTTGGCTACAGAGAATGAGCAGTTCATTTTCACAGGTGCGATCGCCCTCAAGGGGGGATGATTCTTTCTTTCCATTTGGGGAATCTGCCACTACACCATTAATGGTTCTTTTGGCAAAATCAATGTTAGTGCGGGCCTCAAATTCAGCAAGGGGGCGTTCTGAACCTAACCCATAGCGACCAAAATCACGGCTACTCGGCTCCATCCCTAAAAGTTCTTTGGTATAGGTAGCCGTGCGATTTTGGCGTTGAACCCAACTGCGATTGTCGTCCCAATTAAAAACCCGGCTATCTCCTTCGTTATAAAAATGCCAGCACACCACTTGATGGGGATGATACACATCCCAACCATGAGTCCATAGGCGCACCGCATAGGGAATTTCATCAGTGAAGTAAATATTGGGATCTTGAGGAACTTCTGCGATAACTTGGGCAGAAGAAAAACTAAATCCTCCAGCGATAAACGAACCCCGCTGAGGAGCATCACAATCGCTTAAATCACCATAGGCTTGAGGACGAAGATCCCATTGATTGACAAAATGAGTAACTCGGATTTGTGTCGGAGTGTGACTCACAAGCTCACGGGGGGGAATATAGCCCGGTGGAAAGGAGCTTAGGATGGGTTTTTCACTGGGACATTGAGCCAACATATTGATTAACATTTCATCCCAACGGGGGGCAAAACGCATATGGGAGTCAATTTGGAGGGTATAGGCTTCACCATCCCAGAGGGCTTGGGCTTTGTTCCGTGCCCAGCCGAGACCCTGAGCTTGTTTGGCGGGAATGGCAGCAATGCGACAGTTGGGAATGTTTTGGAGTAAGTCGATGAGGTGTAGTTCGGTGTCAGCATATTGCCAACAAATCCCGAATTGAATTCGTTCCGGTTGGGCGGCTTGGGCGATCGCATCTCGTACCGTTGGCACAAGTTCTAGATCGCGGTAAGCTGCAATTTGGACAAAAATATGGTTGTTTGGCAAGGTTGGTGGATCCATGGGCAATAACAAAAACTAAAAAATCAAAATGAGGTTTATTCGTTCATTGCGCCCATTTTCGGGATGGTTCGCACCCCCGGACTCTGCTAATAATTCTGTACAGAACCATCAACCCAGTATCCCCCTTTTTACAGGGGGATACAAGATAGAGATGACTACTTAATTTGTATTGGAATTTCCGGTATCTCTTCCTCTTCCGCCTGCGCTGGTTCCGGCGCTGGCTCTGGCGCTGGTTCTGGCTCCGGCCCTGAGACCTGCGCTTGGGCATACTGACTTAATCCAACCACCGTCACCAACGGAATTGCCCACCCAGCGGTCA
>RECT01000358.1 GCA_007693875.1 Spirulina sp. DLM2.Bin59 | reverse complement strand
CTCCGATGGGGGTATATGACTCAGGGGAGCTTGGGCAACCCAGCCAATGGGGGCCTCTTGGCGCACTTCAAAATGGAGATGGGGCTGGGGGATATCCGGGCGGCCAGTTTGACCCACAGTGGCGATCGCCTCCCCGCCCCGCACCGTTTGCCCCGCCGTTACCCAAATTTCCGCCAAATGAGCATAACGGGTCTGCCGCCCCTGGCCGTGATTGAGAATCACCACATTGCCATAGGCCCCCTCCTGCCCCGCAAACACCACCACCCCGCCATCGGCAGCTAACACCGTCGTCCCCACGGGAGCCAAAAGATCCACACCACTATGGAACGTCGGCTGCTCCGCCCCTGGCATTGCCTCATACCAACCGTAGGGTAGCCCCACCGTCGCCCGTTGGGGGAGGGGATAGAAGGGCAACCCCATATAGGTTTCCAGGGGATTCTCCAGATCACTGCCCCGCTGGCCCGGAATAAACGCCGATCGCCCCGGAGCCACACAACCATTCACTTCAAACAACAGATCCGCCCGCGTCCCATAGGCCGCCGCCAAATCCTGCCAGGTGGCCCCAGGGGGAACCGTGACGGAAAAACCATTGAAGGGCGGGATCCGCAACTGTTGCCCCGTAGCCAAGGGGCCGGGACCAAGGTTCTGATTGAAATTCATCAGCGTTTGGGGAAGGAGGCGATAGCGTTGGGCGACGCTGGCCAGGGTTTCGCCGGGTTGTGTTCGATGGGTTTGGAGTCGCTCCAAAACCGGCGGTAAGCAGAGGGGATCGGTTTGGGCCAGGCTGGGGAGAGAGAACCCAACCGTAGCCCATAAAACGAGGAGAGGAGTCCAGCGAGGAGCCATGGCAAGCCACCAAATTAACAAAAATGATCGGGGGATCACGCCCCCCTCAAACCAGGGAAATCTTTACTTTTGATTTGCCTTCGTATCCTGTACCGCCGCCCAAAACAGTAGCCCCGTAATGGGAATACTCAGCACCAGAATCGCCGCCGTTGCCGTCGTGCCATAGGTGGGGTTGCCATAGCCCAACTCAAACACAGAACCCACAGCGGCGATCGCACTCACACAACACAGGGCTAAATACAGCCCACCTTTCGGGGTCATACCCATGGAATCTCCTACCCTGCCTTCACAGGTTGTACAGCATTAACAGCGAAATTATTCTTTTTCAATTCTGTGGCTAAGACTAAACTATTCTCGACGCGATCGACAAACAGCACCCCATTGAGATGATCCATCTCATGTTGAATCACCCGCGCCAGTAACCCTTTGGCCTGAATCCGTTGGGGCCGGCCCTGTTCATCTTTGAACGTCACCTCCACCTGTTGGGGACGGGTGACATCAAGATAAACCCCCGGAATGCTGAGGCAGCCTTCTTCCGCACCGCAGACTTCTGGGCTACTCTTGACAATTTTGGGGTTGATCAAAACCAGGGGCGGATTGTCGGGATTGTCAGGTTCACAGTCAATCACAATTAATTGTTTATGAATCCCCACCTGGGGAGCCGCCAAACCAATACCATCGGAACTGTACATGGTTTGGAGCATTTCCCGCGCCAGTTGGCGGATGGTGTCATCCACTTTGGTAATCCGCTTGGCGGGTTGGCGTAGGACCCGCTCTCCGAGGTAATGGAGGTCAAGGGGAGGTTTTGCGAGTTTCTCTTTTTCAACAACAACGGTGGCAACCATACGCGCTTCAGACCTAGATCAACATGGATAAATATTGCTTCTGATCTTAACAGTTGTTTGCGAATCTCTGGGGGATTAGCCCGTTGGGCCCGTGGAAGCAGGGGGTAGCATACTGAGATCGTCTGCCATCCTTGGGCTAATTGAGGGATCTGCACAGGGTCTTCCAGGGCCTGGGAATTTAGAGGCTATGATTGCGGAGAAAACTTTCTGATCTGTAGTGCTATGGGCTTCAAATTGTTGCAACGTTTTGCTTTAGTCGTGTTGGGCTGTTTAACGGTGCTGTTCATTAACTTGACAATGAGGGCGATCGCCCAAAATGAGGTCATCCCGGAAACTTCCCCCGCCATTGGATGGGAATTCGTCGGGAGCCGCACCCTCAACAGCGCCACCATTGAGGATCGTGAATATACGGGTCAATGTCCTGGGCAAGCAGCGGGCAGTATTCGCGCCAGTTTCACCTCGGAGCAAAATCCGCCTGCCCCCCGCCATCGGGTGATTGTCCGCAATATTACCCGTGGGGTCGGGAATAACCCCGCCCCCTTTACGAATCGGGAATACCACAGGGGCCTCGCCTCTGAGGAAACAGTCATGCGCTTTGGCACGGGCCACAGTGGCCGGTTTCTCCATGTCCTTCCTGGTGAAAACGAGTTTGAGTATGAAATCCTAGAGCGTCGGCGGCCGGTGGCCACCGGGCAATTTACGGCAACCATCGCCCGCGATCTCCGCCAAATTCAGCGGGATGCAGAATGGAAAGAGGATCGCGTCTGTGCCAATAGTGCTGTTGCCTTGGGGGTCTGTGCGGATATTCGCGATCGCCAACGCCTCACCTGCCCGGATGATCGTGTCCTTGAAACCCATCTATTTCCCAACAATGCTAATGTGATCACCGCTATCCACAACCGCACCGGCCGGATCATTGATTTTTCCCTGAATAATCGCATGAGGCAGCTTTTCCCCGGTTCCCACACCCAGATCACAGACAACTTTGTTAATGTTCAATATCAACGGGCTGATGGCACAATGCAACGGGAAAACCTCACCCGTGGCACCAGGTATCAGTTCTATGAATCGGCGGGACAGTTGCAGTTTGGCACCTATTCCCAACCTCATAGGGGGCGTTAAAACGGGGCGCAGATTTGAGGTTGCCCGGTTGCCGGCCTCGTTAAACTAGCTGATCAATGATGTGGTGGTATGGGTTTAGGTGGG
>RECT01000020.1 GCA_007693875.1 Spirulina sp. DLM2.Bin59 | reverse complement strand
CCCTGACCCACTGGCTTGGCTAGACCCCGATCCCGCCGCAACAGAAGAGTCGCCTTTTACAGACTTCAACCCCCCAGACTTGGCAGCACAGCAGGATCTCTCATCCCCAGAACCGGATACCGCCTTTTTTGCCGCTGATCATGATGGCGAAGATCAGGGGAACTTTGAACCGGTAGAAATTTCCGCTGTGGAGGATAGTGGCAAAGTTACCGATCCCTTTGGGGCGGAGGATTTCCTCGCCTTGGATGAACTCAGCCTCGATGAATTAGAAACCTTTGACAACTTTTTAGTTGAACCGGAACCCAGTCCAATCCCGGAACCCTCGCCAGCACCGGCTGAACCCTGGGAAGTGGAAACCTGGGAAACCGAAGAACCTGCCCCCACCCCTACCCTACGCAATCCTGAAGGTTATCAATACTTCGTCACAGAAGCTCAAGATCTCCTCGTCACCATTGAACAGGAACTGCTGGCCCTCAATGAAACGGCGGCCACTGCGGACATCTATAGCCTCATGCGGGCAACCCATACCCTCAAGGGGGCTGCGGCCAATGTGGGCCGGGATACGATCATGACGATCGCCCACAATCTTGAGGACGTATTCCGGGCATTGTTGGCCCCTGAAGCCGTCATCGATCAGGATGTGCAGGGGATGCTCTTTGAGGGCTATGAATGTCTGCGTTTGGCCATGAGTGCGGAGTTGGCGGGGGAGCATAGTCAGGATGATGAGCTACTCAATCGCGCCGCTGATATTTTTGCCCGTTTTCAACGGAAATTAGGGGATTGTTTCGACCATCAGCCCCCCCTGCCTAGCTCCTCAGAAATGGGGTTTGATATCACCAAATCAATTTTTGAAATGGGGGTACAGCAGCGCATTGAGGAGTTAGAAACTTTGATTACCCAAGGGGAGGATGAGGTTGCCCTGGCGGGTTTGCTTCAGGAACAAACAGAGGTGTTTATTGGCCTGGGAGAATCCCTAGGATTGCCTGGGTTTACGGCTCTTTCCCAAACGATTCAGAAGGCGGTGATGACGACCCCGGAGGAGATTCGCGCCATTGCCGCCCTTGCCTTGGCGGATTTAAAAACGGCGCAACGTCAGGTCTTAGGCGAAGATGGGGGCGTTCCAGACCGCAGCCAGGGCGCAACCCTCAGCCCCGCTTGGCAACAGTTTACCGGGGAAGCGGTGGAAGAACCCCCAGCCGCCTCCACCGTTGCACCCTCCCCAGAACCCGCAACAGCTCCGACTGTTGACCCACCTCTGCCACCGCCGGAACCGGGCGAGGAAATTGAACGCGCCAGCACCCCAGAGCCAGCTTTAATCTCCCAACCCGCCACCCCCATCCCCAACAGTATCACCCTCGCCAGTGATCTTTTGGACGATATCACCACCCTCACCAGTGAACCGGAACCGATCCCCACAGCCAATAACCCCGTCCCCAAACCGATCAGTAAAACCCTCCGCATTGATCTGGATCAATTGGAGCACCTTAACCATTTGGTGGGGGAATTGTTGATCAATCAAAACCAGTTGGCTCTCCGGGATGATCAGTTTCAGGTTTCAGTGCAAAAGCTGGGGGATTGGTTGCGGAAACATCGCCTCACCCTGGGGCAACTGCGGGAGTTACTGCCCCCCGAAACCAATGGGGAAGGGGTTTCTAGCCTCCATCGCCTCCTTTATTCTGCCTTGGAGGAAACCTCCCAACTCACCCAAGCTACGGAGGATATGAACCTTCTGGTGCGCACCACCGCCTCGACGATTGAGCGGGAAAAACGCCTTTCCAAGCAACTGCGGGACAATATGGAATCGGCGCGGATGATGCCCATTGAGGGGCTATTAAAACGGTTTCCGCCGATGGTGAAACAGTTGTCGATGGTGCATCAAAAGGCGGTGAACCTGAAGATTCAGGGGGCGGGGGTTTTGATTGACAAAACCGTGACGGAAAACCTCTATGATGCGCTGTTGCATTTGGTGCGTAATGCCTTTGATCATGGTATTGAACCACCTGAAGAACGGCGCAGCCGGGGCAAACCGGAGGAGGGGCAGATTGAGATTGCCGCCTATAACCAGGGGAACCGCACGATTATTGAGGTGCGGGATGATGGCCAGGGGTTGAATGTGGGGCGGATTTTGGAGCGGGCGATCGCCCATCAATTAATCACCGCCACCGAAGCCGCCCAGATCCGCCACAGTCCCGAATTATCAGAGCGGCTTTTGGCCCTATTGTGTGAGCCGGGATTTTCCACCGCTGCCCAGGTGACGGATCTCTCCGGCCGGGGGGTGGGGTTGGATGTGGTGAAAACCCAACTTAGCCAAATTAAGGGGACGTTAAACCTGATTGATCGGGGCAAACAGGGAACGACATTTTCCATTCAAATTCGGGAATCGTTGCTCAGTGCGCGGTTGCTGATCTGTCGGGCGGGACAATCGGTCTATGGGTTTGTGTCCAATGAAGTTGAACAGGTGCTGATTCCGGGGGAAAAGCTGCGGGTTTTGGCGGGGCAAAAGGTGCTGGATTGGCATCAGGCGGAAGATGAATATACGATTCCGGTCTATGAGTTGGGGGCGTTGTTTAAATCGCCGCCCCGGTTAGCAACGAGTCGTTTAGCTTTGGCCGGCAATGGCGAGTTACAGCCGGTGCTGACCACACCCCAAAATATTGCCCCCGTGCTGCTACTCCGTACCCCCGATGGTTTGCTGGGGTTGGAGGTGGAGCAGGTGATTGAGGAGCAGGAGTTGGTGATTAAGCCGATTTCCGATGCGATCGCCCCCCCTCCCTACCTCTATGGCTGTAGCATCCTTGCCGATGGCCGCCTCACCCTCGTCATCGATGGGGCGATGTTGGTGCAATATACCCAACGCAACGGCATGCGCCACATCCAAGAGGGGGGGGGGGCCGGGGG
>RECT01000252.1 GCA_007693875.1 Spirulina sp. DLM2.Bin59 | reverse complement strand
GCGCGCGGTCTCACGGAGGATGTTCTCGACATCGACTGGGGAAAGCTCAGGGTTGACGGATAGCATGAGAGCGGCGACGCCGGCAACATATGGCGAGGAAGCGGATGTGCCGGTGCCTACGAAATAGTCACCCTCGTTGTAGCCGGACGAGCCGGGACGGTCGGTTGTGAGTATGTCGACGCCGGGGGCACAAATGAAGACCCCTGTGTGATTGCCCGAATAGACTTGCTGATGCCGGTCGATCGCACCCACAGCGACAACGCTCGGCAGAGATGCGGGATAGACGGGCGTGGAGCCAGCGCTGTTGCCGGCGGCGGCGAAGTGGACGATGCCCTCATTACGGGCGGTCGCGTACATACTTGCGAGGGAACTCGAGCCGGAAGTACTCAACCAACCGAATTGTATGCTGGTGACACGGAAATCATTGAGTCTGGCGTGGTGGAGCGCGTTAAAGATCCATGAAAATCTTGTGGTATTATTGGCTGGACTGCTGGTGTTGCAGCGTGCGGACATAAATGAAGCACCGGTGGCGACGGGGTTTCCCTCCGGTTTCCCATGGATCCCCGCAGTACCCTTGAGGATGTGGAGGCGGATATTTTGCCCCTTGCCCAAGCCGTCCAGGAGGCGATCACTGAGGTCATGGTCGCCCGTTCCCCATAAATTCCCATTAAAAAGAGACGTGGGGAAATACGTCTCCTTAAATCTTAATCAATTATAAAATTCGCTTTGGGAAGGAATTTCACCCTGAATGTAACGAAAATTGTCGAAACTTAACAAGAGCCACAAACAAAGTTACGCATTTTTGCGGTGTCCTGCCCTCCCAAATCGGCAATTTAGTTGCCAGACGTTTTGGCCAAGACATTGGCCATTAACTTATCGGGCATTTCCTGGAGATGGTCATATTGCCAATGGAAGAACCCCACACCGAGGGTGAGCGATCGCAACTCCACAATAAAATCCTGCATCTCCGCCTGGGGTAGATAGGCCGTCACATTGTCCCAATTTTGCCAACCCTCTAGGGATTCATAGCCCAAAATCTGCCCCCGCCGGCCACTGACCAACTGCAACACCTTCGATGTAAATTCATTGGGGGCAGCAACCTGAATATTGAGGATCGGTTCGAGCAAAATCGGCTCACACTTGGCCATCCCCTCCGTCATCGCAATTCGCGCCGCCTGTTTAAAGGCCTGCTCCGAACTATCTACGGAATGGTAAGACCCATTACTCAAATTCACCGCCACATCCACCACCGGGAACCCTAGGGGCCCTTGACTGCAATATTCCCGCACCCCCGTTTCCACCCCCGGAATATATTGTTTGGGCACAACACCCCCGACAATGGAATCGGTAAACTGGAACCCTTCCCCACGGGGTTGGGGTTTAATATCAAGGAACACATCACCAAAGGCCCCATGGCCACCGCTTTGATGTTTATAGCGGCCGTGAATGCTGGTGGACTTGCGAATTGTTTCTTTATAGGGAATGCGAGGCAGTTGAGTCGTCATGGGCAGGTTAAACTGCCGCGCTAACCGCGCGAGGGAAACTTGCAAATGGATTTCCCCCTGACCCCAGAGCAATACTTCGCGGGTATCTTCATGCTGTTCCCACAGGAGAGCGGGATCTGCCTCCACCAGTTTATGCAACACACCGCTGAGTTTCACCTCATCCTTGCGTCGCTCAGGGCTGATGGCCAAGGCAAACACCGGTTCTAAAAGCACTGCTTTCCGTAGGGGGTTGACGGGATTTGAGCTCAAGGTATCGCCGGTTTTGGCTCCATCCAAACGACCCAGGGCCACTAATTCCCCCACAAAAGCTTCATTAGTACCCTGCTGTTGCGATCCCATGAGGTGATAAATCCCCCCCACTCGCTCGTTATTGAGGGTCATGCCATCGGTGATCGTCCCTTGCCAAATCCGCACCAGGGACAGCTTACCGCCAGTGCTGTGGTAGGTTTTCAAAACTTGGGCGATGGGTTCCCCGGTTGCGGTGGGGGTGAGGCCCCGGCGTTCGGCGGTGATGCTGGGGTCGGGGGCTTCTCGCACCAGGGCATCAAGGAGGGGGCGCACGCCATAATCCTGCTCGGCAATGCCCAGGAATACGGGCACAACTAGATCAGCACTGAGATCCTGCTTGAGGTCTTTGAGGATTTCCTCCTTGGGGGGGTTAATTTCTTCCAGGAGTTCTTCAAGGAGGTGGTCGTCAAATTCGGAAAGGGTTTCGAGCATTTCATCCCGTGCGGCCTGTTCTTCGCTGCGCAATTCCGGGGGGAGGGGAATGGGATCGGCGGATTGGCCGGCGTGGTATTGGTAGGCTTGTTCGTCAATTAAGTCGATGTAGCCAATTAAATTCTGATCCTGGCGGATGGGGTATTGTTGGGGGACGAGGGAACGGCTGGAGACGGTTTTGATGGCATGGAGGATATCCATGAAGCTATCGCGGCAGCGATCCAGCTTGTTGATAAAGACGAGGTGGGGAATTTCCCAATCATCGAGGAATTTGAACAGGGGGGCGAGGGTGAGGACTTTGGCCACATCCGCCTCACAGACGACGATCGCTGTCCCCGCTCCCACTAAAGCGTTGTAGGTTTCCTGGGCAAATTCAATGGAGCCGGGACAGTCGAGGAATGTGATTTTCGTATCGGCGTGGGTGGTGGTGGCGACGGAGACTTCGACGCTCATCGTGCGATCGCGGGCTTCGGGGGAGTGGTCGCCGACGGTGTTACCGTCTTTGATCGTGCCTTTACGGGCGATCGCCCCGGTCACGGCGAGCATACTTTCTAGTAATGTGGTTTTGCCACTGGAATAGGGGCCCACAAGGGCCACATTGCGAACGGGATTCAGGTTTTGAGTCATGAAAAAATATTGGAAGCCTGGAAACTCCGTCTCTTTAGAGCGGAGGGGAAA